>JAFUBA010000163.1 GCA_017460395.1 Clostridia bacterium
CTGGAAGATGATGCTGCCAAACAGCGGCAGGCAGAACTGCCACAATACCTTCGATGGCTTCCCCACCGTCAGATCCCTGTTCACGACCGGTCCCTCTGATTCTATGCTGAGATTGTGCCGTTGGGGCACGGATACGCATTATACGCTTGACCCAACCATTTGCAAAAGATATATTTCGTATGGTATCCATACGATTTTGTTATGACAGAGGTGCCGTATGTCGATCTCCTACGAATCCTACCGGATCTTCTACCACGTGGCGAGCTGCAAGAGCTTTACCATGGCAGCCCGGATCCTTCACAACAGCCAGCCGAACATCACAAGGATCATGGCAAACCTCGAGCGGGACCTCGGGCAGCAGCTCTTCCTTCGCACAAACAGGGGCATCACACTCACGCAGGAGGGCGAGCTCCTGTACACCTACGTATCCCGGGCCGTGCAGAGCATTTCGTATGCCGAGGGTGAACTGATCCGCATGTCACGCCTCACTGGCGGGCAGATCACCATCGCGGTCGGTGAAACGGCTCTTCGAAGCGTCCTTCTGCCCGCGCTGCACGATTTTCGTCAGGACTTTCCCGGTGTGCAGATTCACCTGCGCAGCATGACCAGTGAGGACGCCGTGCAGGAGCTGCAGCAGCGCCTGTCCGATATGGCCGTCATGACGCGGCCGATCCATGAGAGCGACGCCCTCCAGGTGACGGATCTTGTCACCTTCCCGGATGTCCTGGTGATCTCCAGGGAGGATGCCGGGAAGCGGGATCTGACACATCCCCTTGCCCTCAAAGACATCACCGCCTGGCCCTTCGTATCCATGCCGCGGGCCAGCGCCAGCTTCGAGCGGCTCCACAGCTACTTTGCACTCCAGGGCCTCCTCTTCCAGCCCACCACCTTCGTGTCCTCCCTGACCCAGATGGTGCCCATGGTGCTCAGCGGTCTCGGCGCCGCCTTTCTCCCGGCATTCATGGCAGAGGAGGAGATTGCCCGCGGCGAGCTCGTCCCCGTGGCCCTGGAGCTTCCGCCGCCCGCCCACACCGTCTCCGTGATGACCCGCGCAGGAGAAAACCAGTCACCTGTCTGCCGTGAAATGATGGCAAGGCTCCAGAAGGCCGCACAGAAGCCCGAATGAGGTCATGGCCTCCATCTGTACACGAGAAGGTCATCTATCTCGCCCTCGAAGGCAAAGCCGCACTTTTCCGCGATGTGCCCAGTCACAGCCTGCGATGGGACACACTCGATGATCAGATCCTTTTCCATCTCCCGTGCTTTCGCCTGTGCGAGCTTTGTGATCATCGTGGCATATCCCCGTCCCCATGCCTCCCTCCGAAGCACCCAGCCAAGCTCCATGCTCTCCTTATCCCAGGGGTGAAAGATCACATACCCAAGAAACTGTCCCTCATCCTCTGCTGCATAGATGCGCGGCGGATCGGTGAGCCCGGCCGTTTCAAGGAAATCCTTCGCCTGCTCTCTCGTATACGGCGCCTCCATGTGCTCCATGACACAGGGATCCGAGAGAAGGGCAAAAAGCTCCTCAAGGTCACCCGGCACCATCCTCCGAATATGCAGATCCATTCCTCTTGTCCCTCCTCATTTTTTCAGATTCTGTGCAGGATTGTGCTTTCCTGCCCCGTTAGATAGGTAGAACTGCGCAAGCAAGCGGTTTTGGAGGTTGTGACATGAAACTCAGAAAACTGGCAATACCCTTTCTCCTCTGTCTCCTGTGCTGTCTTTCCATGGCGACAGCTGAGGACTTGACCGTACGGGATGCACTGCAGACATATGGCCTTCCATCGCCCCTTGTCCTTGAAATCTCGGGCAACACTGCCGCCTGCATCACGGAGGACGGGGACACACGAAGCCTGGTCATCCTGGAAAAGCGAAGCGGCACCTGGCAGGTCACGGTCGATAACCAGACCGCTCTCATCCAGAAGATCGACGATCTGCCTCAGCTCTATCTGGACAGTGACGCATCCCTCTTCTGGACCTATACACTCTCGGATAACGAGGTGCTCCGCTACCACAGTGTACAGCAGCCGGACGACACCTGGGGGCCGGTGGACCAGTCCTACTTTGACAGCGGCTTCGGAGAATTCACGCATGAGTGGGACACCTGGTGGAGCGAGGAGGACGGCGGTGTCTTCATAAGGCAGCTGATCATCTCGGATGAAAACGACAACCTGATCGGCAGCTCCGAGATGAACCTTCTCCCGGGCTCATGGGCAAAGGAGAGCGTCTGCCTGAGCGGCTTTGATGTCGCCCGCTTCCCCGCCTTCCTGGATCCGCAATTCGGGTACTACTTTGAGGGAGACGGGTATCTGAGGGACGCCCATGACACGCTCTTCCCTGGTGCCGCCTACGTCCGCGGCATCCTCAAGGACGGGGACCTGCACTTTCTCTCAAGAAAAGCCGACGGCACCCTCCGCTACGAGATCGTCTGCCTGATCCGCGGCCAGGCGCCTCACCTGATCGAATCATCCCCGCTCCCCGAGGGCACGATGCTTGGCTATGAGAACTTCACGGACTGTCTCTTCGTGTCCGGCAGTTCCGTGTCGATCCGCCGCCTGTCGCCCATCACGGCCGGCATCTGCTACATCTACGGTACCGGCATGGACGGACTCCTCCTCTTTGGACAGCGCGCCGCCTGGGACGATGGTGAGAACAGCAGCCACACAATCCTCTATGGAGATCATCCCTGGAGCGATATTTCCGGCATCGACTGGACAAGCCTCCCCCACAGCCTTGAGGAAGCTGCACGGCAGATAGATTCAAGCCGGTATGCCATGGTGATCAATCCGGATCCAAAGGACCGGCTTCACCTGAGGGAGAAAAACGACCGGGACAGCCGCTCACAGGGCAAGTATTACACCGGCACACCCCTTCTGGTCCTGGAGACAAAGAAGGACTGGGTTCACGTCTCGGTGGGAAGAATCACGGACGGCGGACAGAGCGGCTGGATGATGAAGAAGTACCTGACAATCGGACGCAAGGATGTGCCCCTTCAGCTTGACACCTCCGCCATGCCGCAGCTCATGGAGCAAAGCGAGTTCCTGAACGTCTACCAGAGCCCCGATGTTTCAAAGAAATGCATAGTCCACCGTGGCGACAGCTACCTCGTGATTGGCCTCATCGGGGAGAAATGGTACCACATCTGGTTCCCGGAGAGCGGCGAGTTCGGCTTTGTCCTGCAATCGGACCTCTGGGAGGGAAATGGTTAAAACAGGGCGGCAGCAGATTATATCTGCTGCCGCCGCTTTTTTTCAGGTATCCCAGATGACCTCAGAATCCACCAGGTGCAGGAAGTCGTATCCGTCCTCCTCGTACATGGCAAGGGTGCCCGTGACCACGACCCCGGTACCGTCCTCCTTGTACTCATCCGGCCACACGTGGTCGCCGGCCCAGACGAATTCAATGCCCTGCGTGCAGCACGCGGTGGCATCCGGGATGATGCACGCGTGATAGACCACGCCCCGCTCCGCATCCTCGAAGGAGCTGTAGAGCCCTGAAATCTTGATCACCTTGCCAAGATACGACTCCGGCTCGTACATCAAGTTGTAGACCTGAGAATACACGACGGTACCGCTGAGTACAGACAGGTCAAGGTCAGGCACGAGTGCTTCCTCTGTTTCCTGCACGGCATTGTCACCGGTGGCCATCGCCAGGGAGATGGCCAGGGCTGCGCACAGGACGAGTGCGAGGACGAGGATCACAAGACCGGTTGCACGATTCATTTTGAACATCTTCATTACTTTACTCCTCCATGAATTTTGTCGATGAGAAGACACACAAGAAATGCTGCGATATCCACCGCCACGATGGTGGACCCCACCGGGGTGCCGCCGACGATGGAGATCAGGATACCCAGGAGCGCACAGAAGACCGAAAGGACGGCGGAAAAGATGGTGACCGCCTTGAAGCTTCGGAAGACGCGCATGGCAGACATGGCCGGGAAGATGATGAGCGCCGAGATCAGGAGCGAGCCCACCAGGTTCATGGCCAGGACGATGATCACCGCGATGACGATGGCGATCAGGAGATTGTATGCCTCCACGCGCGTGCCGGCGGCCCTGGCAAAATCCTCGTCGAAGGTGACGGCGAAGATCTTGTTGTAGAAGAGAAGAAAGATCAGGACCACGGCAAGTGAGAGCACGACGCAGAGCCATACCTCGCTCTTTGTGAGCGTCAGGATGGAGGTGGAACCAAACAGCGTCGAGCACACATCGCCCGAGAGATTGGTGGATGTGGAAAAGAGATTCAGCAGCAGGTACCCGATGGCCAGGGCACCCACCGAGATCATGGCAATCGCCGCATCGCCCTTGATCCGGGTGTTCTGTCCGGTCTTGAGGAGCAGAACTGCGCAGATCACGGTCACCGGCATCACGAAGAGCATGTCATCTGTGAGCTGCAGGATGCCCGCGATGGCCATCGCGCCGAAGGCGACATGGGAGAGCCCGTCCCCGATGAAGGAGAAGCGCTTGAGCACGAGGGTCACGCCGAGGAGCGAGGAGCACAGGGCGATCAGGACGCCGACGATGAGGGCGTAGCGCACGAAGGGAAACTGCATGTACATCTTTATCGTCTCAATCATGCCGTCTCGCCTCCTCGCCTTTCAAGAAATCTTCCCGCAAGATCCGACTGCAGGTACTCCTCCGTCCTTCCAAAGAACAGCGAAACGCCCGCATGCAGGATGTGGCTTGCCTCCTCCACGGCGGCCTTCAGATCGTGGGAGACCATGACAATGGTGATCCCGTCCTCCCGGTTGAGCTTTCTGATCAGCGCATACATCTCCGCCGTCACGTGCGGGTCAAGGCCGGCCACGGGCTCGTCCAGCACCAGGAGTTTTCTCGTGGCACAAAGGGCCCGCGCCAGCAGGACGCGCTGCTGCTGTCCGCCCGAGAGCTCCCGGTAGCAGCGCCGGGAAAGGTTCATGAGCTCCATCCGCTCCATGTTTTTGCGGGCCAGTTCCTTTTCTTCCCACGTGTAGAAAGGTCTTCTTCCCGCCCTCGCCTGGCATCCGGAGAGCACGATCTCCTGGACCGTTGCAGGGAAGTCCTTCTGTACCAGGGTCTGCTGGGGAAGATAACCGATCTCGTTCTGGCTGAGTCCGTCCCCGAACTCGATCTTTCCCCCGATGGGCCGCTGCAGGCCCAGGATTGTCTTCATGAGGGTGGATTTTCCGGACCCGTTCTCCCCCACGATGCACAGATAGTCTCCGCCATGGATCTGAAACGACACATCCTTCAGTACCGCGTGTCCCTCGTATCCGATGGTCAGCTTCTCGCATGTAAGCAGCGCCATTTGCTGTCTGCCTCCAAACCTTTGACTTAGTTGAGTGCGTCTTTGAGCACCTGAAGATTTTCTTCCATGATGGAAAGGTACGTTTCACCCTTCTCCACGTCCCGCAGGGTTGTCCCCTGCATGGAATTCAATGTCAGCACCTTCTGGGATCCTGATGATGTCGCATTGACGATCGTCTCCCCGATCCTGTGGTTCGTCCCCTCAATGGTCAGCACCGCGGGCAGCTTCAGTTCGTCCAGCTTCCCCGCGAGGAAGACGATCGTCTGAAAGCTTGCCTCCGTCTCGGCCGAGCAGCCGGAGAAGGCGGCATAATAGCGAAGACCGTAGTCGTCCACGAGATAGCGGAAGGGAAAGCGGTCGCCAAAGAGCAGAGTATCAAATGCTGCACTCTCGATTGCTTCTTTGTATTCTGCATCCAGCGCCTCCAGCTTTCCTGTGTATGCTGCGGCATTTTCCGCATAGAGGCTGCTGCTGTCCGGGTCCGCCGCCGAGAGTGCCTGTGCAATGACGCCCGTCAGCTTTTCTGCATTCCGAAGGCTCAGCCAGATGTGCTCATCGGCCTCCTCTTCCCCGCCGTACTCATCATCCTCCTCAGATTCCATGCCCTCCACGAGCTCCTCCAGCTTGACGTCATCCCCCATGTGCTCAAGGAGATTGACCACGACCATATCCGGGTTCACAGCCTCCTTGAGGGCATCCGAAACCCATTCGTCCGATTCACCGCCCACGAAGATAAACACATCGCATGTCGCGATCTTCATGATGTCCTGCGCCGTGGGCTGATAGCTGTGCAGGTCCACGCCGTTGTCAAGAAGCATGGTCACATCCACCTGCTCCCTCCCGGATGCCACATGCCGCGTCCAGTCATAGAGGGGGAAGATGGTGGTCACGACGCTGAGCGCTTTCTCTGCGCTGGCAGGGCCTGCCGGGACAAGCAGAATGCAAAGCACAGAGAGCAGAAGGGATACAGAGATAAAACGCTTGATTCGAATGCTCATCACAATTCCTCCGAAGACTCACTGAATTTCACCAATGTCCGGATCTTTCCGCGGCACAGGTATTGAAGACACAAAAAAGGAATCCGCAGATCCGGGGACAGATGGATACACCTGTCCCGAAAAGAGCTGTGATTCCCTGGAAGCATATGCCAAACAGGCCGAAAAAGTAGCACCCGGAGAGACGGGCAGAAAGCCCCCTTCACGGATACAGATCGGCACAGGGCACATGCGTATATTCAGTTAATCGTTCAGACGGACCTTTTCCCGCACCAATGTCCCGACGGTGCATACAAAGGGCCCATGGACCGCACCGTAGCCATACGTCATCCGGGCGATGTACATCAGGGCCGCAAGCAGCAGCATGGCCATGCCCGCATGGGACAGGAAATCGGTGCTCTCCACGATCGTCCTGCACACCGGGCAGTGCTCGTCCCTCGTGCAGTCGTGATGCTTTTCAACGACGATGAAGACACAGGAAAACAGCATGGCCATCACAAAGACAGCGCAGACTGCGCCTGCAAGCCTCCGCTTTTTCAGCGTCATGCCGTTTTCCTCCTTCCGTCCTCATTCGGGTTTTATGCTCCGGCCTGTCTGCACCTGTCACACAGACCGTAGAATACTGTTTTTGCGGGGTTCCACTGAAAGCCGTGATGCTCAAGGAGATGACTCTGCATGTCCTTCATCTCATCGCAGTCGAGGTGGATCAGTTTCCCGCACCCATCACACTTCATGTGGAAGTGAATGCTCCCGCCATCGCAGGGGCTCTCGTAGGCGTAGCATGCGCTGTCCCCGATTCCGATGAAGTACTTCTGGATGTACCCCTCATCCACATACCGCTCCAGCTGGCGGTAGATCGTCGCCGTGCCAATCGGGTGCCCCTCTGCATCAAAGTGTTCCTTCAGCTCCGTCGCCGTGTGATGGATCCCCGGCGTGGTTTTGAGATATGCCAGAATATCTTCCCTCGCTCGCGTCTGGTAACCAGCCTTCGCTGCCACAGCGCAAATCCCCTTCCGTCTTTTCCCACCCGTGCCCTTTTCCCCTGGGTCTTCACTGATGAGAACGGTTCTCAATATTAGACATCCATATGTGCTCTGTCAAGCGAATTTGAAATTCTTTCTCAAAACTGTAACAGGTGTGCATCAGAAAAGCCGGCAGAACCTGCCGGCCGGATATCTTGATTATGCCCTGTTGAACTTTTCCTTGGGCTGTCTGCAGCGTGGGCACTTCCAGTCTTCCGGGAGCTCTTCGAAGGCGACGCCGTCGTGCTCCGCGGGATCGTACACGTACCCGCAGATGGAGCACACATACCTTCCAGAGGTCTCCTGGGCCCCAAAATCCACCTCGACCAGGATCGTCGGAGCGGGGTGCTCGAGATCCATCACGCGCTTCGCTTCCAGGTTTTCATAGCCCTGGGGCGTGTGGGTGCCGCAGTAGACGGTGGGATGCTCGGACACAAACTGCCGCACCCGGTCCATGGTCTCCCGGGCGGCTGCAAGGTCATCGAACACGACGGAGAGCTTGTTCTGTACGAGCGCCTCATCCACGTAGGTGATGTCCCCGTGGATCATATAGAAGAGGCCCTCATTCTCCACGATGATGATGCTGTTTCCGTTGGTGTGACCCTTGGCCCTGATCAGGTACACGCCGTCCTGGATCTTCTGGCTTTCGGGGAAATTGCAGTACGCCCCGTCTGTGAAGTGCACGGGCACAAGGTTATCCACGCCCTTCAGCTCCTCGGCCCCGATCTCGTCTGCATTCACGTAGATTTTCGCATTCGGGAAGGACCGGATCTCGCCGCTGTGGTCGGCATGTCTGTGGGTCAGAAGGATCTTCGTCACCTGTTCAGGTGCATATCCGAGTGCCTTCAGCGCCTCCATGTAGGTGCAGATGTCCTGACCGGTGAAGGCCAGGCTCTTCTCGTCCGGCACCTCCACAGGGGTTCCTGCGGGCAGGCCGGTATCCACCAGGATCACCTCGTCCCCGGTATCGATCAGATAGTTCTGCAGGCTGCCCCTGTAGCGGACGGACAGTTCGAACTTTTCCATGCCCTCCTCGCCGCCAAATGCAAAGGGCTGAGAATAAAATCCGTCTTTGCGGAACTTGACTGCCTTAATTTCCATAGGTATCTCCTCCAGCTGATTTGTCCCTTGAGCGTGTTCTTCCTGGTGCATGAGGCGCCGGGCAACTCCTGCTTTTCCAGGCGTTTGAGAAATAGTAGCAGTATGCCGCCACGTCATCCACGCCTGTTTTCTTTCTTCACCCAGACATGCCACTTGGGTGCCTTGGGCATGGGTTCGTGCTTGATCAGCGCACGGAAGACGCGGCGGTGGGTAAAGCAGCAGCACACAACCAGCACGGCCACGATGATCCCGATGATAGCTCCGGTCGACATAACATTTACCTTCTTTCCTGTATTTCTAAAAATTGCTTCACATTACAGCTCTTCGAGTTCCTTTTTCGCAGCAGGATCTTCATCTGTTCTCCCTGCAGAGGATCGGCACACCATAGTCCCGCGCGCTAGTTCTCCGTGGAAAATATGGTTCCCACATGGCTCCTGTCCATGTTGCCGCGCCTGACCACGGCCATAACCCCGGGAGATACCTAAGAAATGCTGCCCTGGGCTTCCCTTCAAAAAGACAAGACCCGGCATGACAAAATCGATGCATGCCGGGTCCGTTCGTCTATTCAAGCCATCTCAGACGCGGCGCCATGACACTCAGCCCAGCTGCTCGATGAGATAGTTTTCGTACCCGATCTCCTTGATCAGGTTCAGGTGCTGACGCACCCAGTTGAAATGTTCCTGCTCATCCACGATGAACTTCTCGATCATGCTGCGGGTGACATAATCGTCATCGAACAGGGCCAGGCTTTTGCTCATCTCAGGCAGGGCCTGCGCGCTGTCCTTGCAGTCAAATTCCAGCATTTCGCGGATGTCGGTGATGACTGGGTATTCCTGGATGGCCACCACGGGCGTCTCACCCAGCTCGATCAGGCGGGCATTGACCTGCTTGGCCTCTTCCCACTCTTCGTCCGATTCTGCCATGATCTTGTCGCCCAGCTTCCCAAAGCCGCGCTGCCTGAGGATCTGTGCATGGATGGAATGCTGCTGAGAGTTACCGAACCAGCCCCTGGCGAATTCCTTCAAAAGTTCTACCTTCGTCATGATGATTTCCTCCTGCCATCTCGGACCCTTCTCTGGGCCGAGCAATTGATTGTGTCACATTTAATTGTGCACAATTAATTTATACGCCCGGAAGAGAAAATCATCAATTGAGATTTTTGTTTAAATCTCTCATTTTGAGAATTTTTGATCGTTTTGTATCATTTTCCCTCGAGGTACGTCTGCAGGGGAGCCGGCAGCGTGCGGAGGAAAACATCCGCCAGTTCTCTTGGGGATGCTCTGTACTTTCCCAGGATCCACTCGCAGGTCAGGCACACGCTCCCAAGACAGTAGAATCGAATGTACATGACGGTGTTCTCCGGAAGTTCCTCCATACCGCTCACATTCTGTATCAGCGACAGCATCGCTCTGTAATTGATGTCCGACATATACTGGATAAAGGAGTCCTGACCCCCTGTATGCTGAAGTAGGTTGGCAAGATATGCCCTGTCACGATCATAGTGCTCGGCAAACTCTACAAGCAGCATGTTCCATGTCAAGCCGTCCGGCCCGATCCTGTCCATGATGCTGGAAACACTCTGGGCATAGTCCCAGGCGATCAGGTCATACTTGTCCTTGAACTGGCGGTAGAAGGTCGCCTGAGAATACCCGCAGCTGGTCGTGATATCCTTCACCGTGATCTTGTCGATGCTCTTTGTCTCAGCGACCTCCCGAAAGGCTTCTGCCAGGATCTCCCTGGCGCTTTTTCTCTTCATGCTCGTATTCCTTCCTGCAGGCGTCCTGCATTTCAGGACATGGCAGCATCTCGCGGTTTCGCCTCGAGCCTGCCTGCATTCAAATCGTCTGCGCACAGATCCATGTGCCATTCGTCATCTGGAAATCCCAGTTGAATGGCCTTATGGTGCTTCCCCGCCTGCGATCTGCTTCTTGAGAAACTCAATCGTTGCATCCAGGACATCAGGAAAATCCCGGGTCCCATAGAAGCCATGGCCTGCCCCCGGGACCGTCATGAGCTCTGCATGCGGGAAGGCATTTAAGGCACGCTCCGAATAGGACAGGGGCACCAGCCGATCCTTCGTCCCATGGACGATCAGGACATCCCCTGGATAGGACGGCAGAAGATCGTAGATATCAAAGCTCAAGGCATCCCTCGAATATGTCCCGCTGATGAGCGTCCCGAGCGCCATTTCCGTCTCGGGGAATTCATAGTCCTCCTCGTCATACCCGGGATTCCGCTTCCTCGCATCGTCCTGCAGGACGAACGCCGGATAGTAGAGAACGAGGCCCCGGATGTTCTGCCCCAAAGATTTTGCGGCCACGTAGGACGACACAAAGCCGCC
The DNA here is from genome assembly GCA_017460395.1 of Clostridia bacterium. Classification (GTDB taxonomy): domain Bacteria; phylum Bacillota; class Clostridia; order Christensenellales; family Aristaeellaceae; genus UBA2943. The sequence continues at coordinate 10,752 of JAFUBA010000163.1, forward strand.
CTGACTCTCGCCGAGGAGAAACAGGTTGTCTCTGTCCGTGAAAGGCTCCTCCAGAAGACCCTCGATCACGAGGGAGAGGGTTCTCGCCTCCGTCAGCACCGAGGTGTTGATCATGCTTCTGGTGTCGGGATTCCGGAAGTTAAAGGCATAGGCCGCAAAGCCCTCACGGGCGAGCGCTCTTGCCGCCTCCCCGGTCAGGGCATCGCAGTTCCCGCCAAAGCCGTGGGAGAGAATCACCGTGGGATAGGTCTCTTTCCCCTCCTGTGCCCCTTCTGCCGGCAGACAGAGCCTGCCCTCAATGCGCTCCCCGCCGCGCTCCACACAGAAGATCTGCTCCCGGATCCCAACTGCTTCCGCCATCGCTTTTCCCTCCACGGACAGTGCACCGAGGGTCATCAGGCACAGCACGACGCACATCAAAAACTGGTTTCTGCACATCCGTTATGCTCCGAAAACCGTCCGGCTCACAGGATTCCGGATGAACGCCTCCAGGTCATCCGGCACACCGAGACCGTGCATCTTCTCCCCGATGTTCAGGAAGGTGATCTTCTTCCCGGCCTCGATCATCTCGTTGTAGACGGGGGCCACGTAGAATTCTCCGTTCACCCGGATCTCGCGGTCGATCATCTGGTGGGCATACTTCACAAAATCGCTGCCATGCCTGTAATTGTAGATGCCCACGGTGGCCTCATTCGAGATGACTTCCTTCTCGCGGACCAGCGTCACGTGCCGCTCTTCATCAAATTTGATGTAGCTCCATTTCGTGTCATTTGCATACAGCGTCATGATGAGCCCGTCGTCATCCCCCATGGCCGCAAGATACGCATCGATGTCCGTCTCCACAAACTGGTCGCTGTTGGCGATCATGAGGGGATCGTCCGTATTGATCCACTTCTCCGCAAGCAGAACCGTGCAGGCAGCCCCCTGCGTCACCTGATCCACCGGCACGACCACACATCCGGGCGCCGCCGTTTCCAGGAAGGAGGCCAGATCATACTTTTCCAGGTGATCCTGCAGGCACAGGAAGATAAACCTGTGGGGACAGGAGGGAGTAATGTCCCGGATCACATACTCGATCATCGGATGTCCGTGGATCTCAATGAGCGGCTTTGGCAGCTTATAGCCTGCATTGGCAAACCGGCTGCCGCGTCCGGCCATGGGTACAACAATATTCAGCATGTTTCTTACCTCTCATTCCATTTTCTTTCAGGACACAGGTTGCACCATTTCCAGACCCTTTTTTGCAAACGCCGCGGCTCTCTCCTGGAGCTTTGGCCACTGTGTTTCAGAAGATGCCGAGAACAGACCCTTCTCCGGATCCTCGTCCATCAGACGCTCATGGGCGATCAGGGCCCAGGCAGCGTCGTACAGGTTCTGGAATTCCTCACCGCGCTGCTGCGGGCACACGAAGGACTGCCTGGTGGAATTGATGTCCACCCCGCTGATCTGCAAAAGGTCCTCCTGCTCGCAGAGGGAACGGATCCTGCGCAGCTGCTCTGGCGTATTGCGGACGGGCATGTAGGTCACGGCGCGAAAGCCGATCTTTTTCAGGTACGGCACCAGCTCGTCCAGGAACTCGTCCTCATACTTCTGATCCCGCTTGTCGCCCGTGGAGATGTCCTTCACATCCCCAAGATAGGCATAGGCGGAGATGGCCCCGATCTCCTCGGAGACCTCCAGCATTTCCTGCACGTCAAGGAGCTCATCCGTGGCCTCAATGTAGAACTGATCGAGGAGCGTGGACTTGACCCATCCCAGGAGGTCATAGAGCACATGGAAACCATCATTCTCCAGAAGATATCCTTCCAGCCGCCTGGAGACCGGCAGATGCATGGTGTCCCGGATGAAGGAGAGAAGTTCTCTGCCTTTTCCGTATTTGGCCATCATTTTTCTTGCCAGGGCGGCTGCAATGTGCCGCTCCGTGACCGTGCCGCCGTAGCGGTACCAGGACTGCTCCAGCACATCCCACTGAAAGTCCACACGAATCCCGTAGGGGGCCATGAGCCGGTTGAGGCGCTCGGTCATGGCAAAACACCGCTCGTACCGATACATTCTGAGGGGTGCAAAGAAGGCGGTGACCGTCTCGATCTTGCTGTGCGGAATGCCCTGCAGGGTCATGTAGGCCATGGAAAGCTGGTCCTGGCTGTTCAGATACCGCCCGGCAAAGGGCGTATTCTTGAAGCTCACGCGGCATTCAACCCCAATGGTGGCACCGATCCCGACGGTCTCTGCCGCCTCCAGGAACTCCTCCGCCCCCTCCAGTGTGTCGTGGTCCATGAGGCCGCAGGTGCAGAGCCCCGCCTTGCGCGCAAAGTAGGCGATCGCCGTGGGAGAATAGGGCGAGAAGGAATACAGGGAATGGATATGGTTGTTGATATCCCGCCCCATTTCCGGGAATTCTGTCTCCTCCGCGATCCCCTTCAGCTCCGAGCGCCTGAAGGGCCCGTTGAGTCTGAGAAGGATCTCCGTCTTTGATTTTGTCTGTTTCGTGTCCTGCATGCCTGTGTTACCTCCGGGCTTGATTATGCCTGCTTTTTCGAGAACCATGCGTCAATTTCCCGCATCCGCTCGCTCTGATGTACATGGAAGGGACACCTTGCATCGCAGTGTCCGCAGGAAATGCAGTCGCCTGCATTCCTTTCGAGCGTCAGATAGTGCTCTGCGGCCAGGGGATCCCCGGCCCGCGCAAGATCATAGTATTTGTTGATCAGTCCGATGTCCAGTCCCTGCGGGCAGGGCTTACAGTGGTTGCAGTAGACGCACTTCCCCGCGTCCTCCTTCGGTGTAAGGCCGCTGATGACGCTGTAGTCGCAGTCCTCCTCCGTCGCACTTTCGTACCGGAGGAGCCGCTCCACCTCCCGGACGCTTCTGGCGCCCGGCAGTACGGTCAGCACGCCCGGTCTGTCAAGGGCATAGCGGATGCACTGGAATTCTGTCATGGCCACGCCAAAGGGCGACTGGTCGGCGCGCAGAAGCTGGCCCGCGGAGAAGGGCTTCATGACGGAAATCCCGATGCCCTCCCTCTGGCACCTTTGATAGACCGCGCCGCGCTCGTCCGCACTGCCGTTTGCAAACTCCCCGTGGCCATAGTCGTAGGCGGGATTGACGGAGAACATGAGCATGTCCACCGGCACCTCGTCCAGGATCCGATGGATGACGGTGGGCGTATGGGAGGAAAGGCCGATGTGCCTGACGGTTCCGTTTTCCTGAAGCTCTCGCAGGAACTGCAACACGCCGTTCTTTTTAAATGTCTCCCAGTCGCTGAACTCATCCTGGCAGTGGATGAAGCCGTAGTCGATATAGTCTGTCTTCAGCTCCTTCAGCTGCCAGGCGACGGACTTTTGGATGGTCTTCAGCTCCGTGGACCAGCCGTAGGTACCCCGGGTGTAGTCCGCCCCGAAGTGGATCTGGTAAAGGACCTTGTCCCGCACATCCCCCAGGGCCTCGCCCCAGAGGGGAAACGCCTCCGCGTCTCCGGATGCCAGGTCAAAGTAGTTGATGCCGCCCTCGAAGGCAGTCTTCAGGATCCTGACAGCCGTCTTTCGCTCTACCTTCGGAAGGTAGGCCGAGCCCATGCCGATCTCGCTGATCCTGTCCCCGGTCCTCCTGTTGACTCTGTATCTCATGTCCTGTCCTCCTGGCGCCGGAGCCATCCCGTGATGAGGCGCTCCATGCTCTCCGTGCACTGGTCGAAGTGATGTGTCTCGCCCTTCAAAAGCTGAAGCTCAGCACGCGCGTACATCCCCGCTGCCCGCACGGATTCCTCGCACGGCACCACATCGTCCTCGTCCCCGTGAAGAAGGAGCACGGGGCCCGCATACCGCCGGATGGCCTCGTCCTCGTCCACCATCTGCGCCACCCGGATGTAGTTCCCGCCGAGCGTCAGACCCTTGATGACATCAATCGAATCCGGTATGTGATGGATATCGAAGGTGTAACCCAGCATGCTCCCCTCCCTGGCGCACCTGGGGATCATGAAGGCAGGCGCACGCAGGATGAGTCCTCGCACCCTCTCCCGCTCCATGCCCGCCACGAGTGCGGCCACAAGGCCGCCCTGGGAATGGCCGGAGAGGTAGATGCAGGAGAAGGCCTGACGCTCCACTGCCCAGTCGATGGCTGCCATCGTATTGGAAATCCACTTGTGAAGCGTGTGATCCTGGAATGTGCCGCCGCTCTCCCCATGCCCGTACAGATCCATTCTGAGCGTGGCGCACCCCGCCTCGTGCATGGCATGACATGCCCGGATGGTATGTCCCTTCTCCTTGTTGCTGGAAAAGCCGTGGAGAACGATCACAAGGGGGCACGCCCCGGTGCCCGGCGTCTCGAGAACGCAGCTCAGGCGGATGCCGCCGTCCTGGATGTTGATGGGCAATGTGTTCATCTGTGTTTCTTCCTTTTCTGCCGTATCCCGGCGTGTCATTCCATGGCCTTCAGCTTATTCTCGAGGTCCCGTACCCTGTCAAGGCAATCTCCGTAGAGCGAGAAGGCTTCCAGAATCACCTCATCGTCCTCAAAGTGGGGAAGCTGAGGGTATTTTCTGTGCAGCCGGAACGTCTTCCCGGCCTTTTCAAACTGCACGCGGATCTTGTCTTCCGTCTGCTCTGTCACAAGCCCGGTGCCATACCTGTCCGACTTTACCTGTACGCCCATAAGCGAGATTTCCTCGATCTCACCTGAAACCTCTTCGAGGGCATGCTGTGCCTGCAGAAGCTCCTCCTGAAGGGCCTTTCTGGCCGCCTCATGCTTCTCTCTTTTCTCCTGCTCGATCCTGGCCATCTCGTCCGCTTTTCTCAGACTGGAAGATGACCTTTTCACAGGGGCCTCAATTCCTTCATACAGGCTGTAGGTCCCTGCACAGTACATGAGGTCAAAGGCGAGAAGATGCAGGCTCTCATCCCGGTAGTGTGCATCATCCAGACAGGCAAAATGGTTCTTCAGGAGCGTGTCGTGTTCCCGAAGGGCATCCACGATGATATCGCACATCTGGTAGTAGTTCTGAAGACGGATGCAGTTCCCGGTCCCAAGGTCAAGCCCGAAATCCAGATACCTTGCCATCAGGCGGGCACTGCTGCTTTTGAAGACAAAGTTCACATCCGGCTCATGCATTGAAAGAAACACGGACGCAGCGTGGGGATCCTGCTTGTATGGCCAGCTCTTCGGGAAATGCTTCTGGCGCAGCGCTTCGTACTCGGCGAGGAAGGTATCAAAATGCTCCTGGACCTTCTCCACGCTCCCCTGGCTCGGCGCCAGGAGCACATCCAGGAAGAGGTGTTCGACACGCTCCGGGTCCTTCTCCCACATCCTGATGACACCCGCCGAAGGATGCATCCGACTGCCGTCCGTGAAAAGTGAAAAGTCACGGATGGCCGCACGGAACCGCTCAGCAAAATTGTCTACATCACCCACCGGCTGCGCCCAGACCCTTCGCCAGGTCGCCATGGCTCGCCACTTGAAGAGCTCATTGTGTTCCGGGCCGTAGAGCTCATCCATCCGTTCCTCATAGCGATCGATCACGGCATGCAGGTTCTCTGTCTTCATGTGCGGTTCCCTTCTCTTCTCCTGTTTCGCCTGTCAGCTATGTGTCGATCCGGATCATATCGTCAAGCGCCAGATTCCGGTAAACGAGGTCATCCCGCTCCGTGAAGCCCTGCGCTTTCCAGAAGGCGTTCCCGTCTTCGTTTCGACGAAACGCCACCAGGGCCACCTTGTGGATGCCCTCCGCGCGAAGGGCCAGAAGCGCGCGCTGCACAAGCGCCGTGCCGATCCCCCGGCGCCTTGCGCTCTCCGCGACCGCCATGTGGTGGATAAAGCCGCGCCGGCCGTCATGGCCGGAGAGGATCACACCGAGGATGCTTTCGTCCTCCTCTGCCAGGAAACAGGTGTTTGGATTGCGGCGCAGGTATTTCTCGATGCCCTCCCGGGAGTCGTCGAGGTTGTTGAAGCCCATGTTTTTGCAGGACATCCAGAGTGCATACACCCTGTCGTAGTCCTGGATCGTCATGATTCGTAGTTCCAATTTGTCCTCCCGTAGTGCCGGATCCAAGGCCGCAGCTTCTCCATGCATGCTTCTGTCCCGGCAGCATTGCCTTCGAGACGGCCAATGGCTTCGCGCTGCCCTGTGTCTTATGCTTCATCCGGCTTCTGTCCCACGTGGGCCTTCCATGCGCACTCGGTAACGGCAAGATTTGTGAAATGTGCCGTGAAGCTCGAGTCCTCCGGGCTGCAGGCATAGATGCCGAAGCGGATTTTTCCGCCGCCCTCCCACATGTGGCACACGCGCATCTGACTGAAGTGCTCCCCGTCCTCGGAGCATTCGATGCAGTAGTCATCCTCCCTGCGGCTCAGGCGGTACCACATGACGTTCACAGACGCCGGGATGGCCGTGGTAGCCCAGTCGGAGTATCCGTGATTGGTCACCACGCTGCCAAGGTGCTGAAACTCCGCGTTCTCATATTCTACGGAGGCCTTGAGCCAGTTCTCGCTGTCGAGGTACATGACGATGCCGCACTGGTCAAAGCGGTTGTGGGAGGCAGTGAAATCCGTCCTCACGACGAAGCTGAAATACTTCTCCTCCGTCTCCATCTGGAGCACAGGCGCATTGTCGTTACGGAAGTGATAGTAGGTGCGCTGCCACAGGTCCGTGTGCGGGGCTGTAGTGATGGTGACCCCATCCGATGAGATTGTGTATGAGGAAGGTTCCCGGGTCCACTGAAAATCCATCATGCGTTTTTTTCTCACTTTCTATTGTGTATGGCATCCTGATCTCAGCCCATCTTGAACATCTGCGCAATGGAGACGAGGTTCCTCTGCTGTGAGATCTTCAATGTCCGAAACAGGTGGATGATCTGCTGCTCCAGCACCTTCGGGTCCGTTTCCAGGCTGCAGCCCTTCTCGGCGTCATCTCCCAGGATCAGGTAGTTGGGCGAAGTATTGAGGAAACTGCAGATCCGGTCCAGGTAGAGCATATACGAGTTGTTCATGGATTTTTTCCAGTTTGTGTAGGAGGTTCGCTCCAGCCCCAGATGATCGGTCAGTTCCCTCTGCTTTTTCCCCTGGAGCTTCATGAGCGCATCAATCCGCTGAAAGATCGGACTTTCAATCTCAACCTTCCTGTACATTTCACTCCCCCCTGACAGCAATATGCCACCGAACGTGTATCATGCCCATTGCACGGTACGCCGCCGTGCTGCCTGGAGTATAGCACATTTCCGTGTCCGCATCATCCCCGTTTCTTCTTGCGGGTCGCATGCGGAACCGCTATCATGCAGGTACTGATTTGGGAAAAGACTACCTTGAAAGGGGAAAACCAGATGGCAAGACGTTTCATTTCTCTACTGCTCGCGCTGCTCCTCGTCCTTCTCTCCCTCCCGGGTCTCTCGGAAAACAGGGAGGAGGAAGACCTCCTGGATGCGTCCCTCTCGCAGCTGATCGGATACTTTACGCTCAAGGGGCACCGCCTGACCGTGAACCTGACACCATTGAACGATACCATGCAGGACTATGTGGGATCCATCCTCGTATGGCTGGACCAGCACGATCAGGTCTTTGCGGTGCAGGCCGTGGCTCAGGATGAATACGTCACATCCTATGTGGTGGGCACCCCTCAGGAGCGCGGCGCACTGGCAGGCTATTTTTACCGGGAGGCCAGGTTTGTCGGCATCTCGGAGCCCAACGTCTATGTAGGCCGCTGCGACGACGTCCCTGACTTTGAGAACGCTGACAGATACACGCTCGCAGAGGTCTGGAACTATCTGCAGAGCATCAGCGTCGAGAAGGATGCAGACTTTTCATCCCTGATGCCGGCTGAAGATGTTCAGCTGGAAGGCTGGGTCAATGACTTCTATGCGCCCGCAGGCCAGACGCCGAGGCAGCTGACGTATCTGACACTCCCCTATGCTGAGCGCGGCAATATCTACCAGGATCTCATCAACCGCATGATGACCGCCTACCTGTGCACCTCCACCGTCAGCAGCTGGCAGGCAGGCGAAGATCTGTTTTCCAATTATCCCACAGGCATCTTCATTGACCGTATCGATGAGCCGACCATCATCTTTGTCCGCACGCACGAAAATGGGCTTGCCCTCATCATGCAGAATGTGGAGGGCGAGTTTGCCAAGCTCTTTGGTCTTCTGTATACAGAAATGAGTGTCCTTGGTGCCGAGGGTGGCGACCTGCCCTTTGCCGAGGTGTGTGAGGCTGAGGACGGCTCCTTCTATCTCATGGGCGGCGGCGTGGACAACTGGCTCTCGGACGACGAGACGATCTTCGCGTTTCTGTATGACGACTACAACCTCTTTGGGGCACAGGACGCAGAGTAAAACCTTGAAAGCCGAACGAATCCGTTCGGCTTTCTTTGTTTCTTTGCCTCTAAGCGCCCAGGAGCTCCCGGTAGATCTCCAAATCCAGATCCTTATAGACGCAGAATACAATGTCCATTGTGTGCGCGGTCTCCTTCTGCCACTTCATGACGGTCTCGGTCGCAATCTGCGCGGCGCGGCGGTTGGGAAACATAAAGACACCCGTCGAGATGCAGCAGAAGGCGATGCTGTGTATATCTTGTTCCGCCGCCAGATTCAGACAGGACACATAGCATGAGGAAAGCAGCCGCTCATGCTCCTGTGTGAGAGGTCCGTCCACGATGGGGCCCACAGTGTGAAGAATGTACTTGCATGGCAGATTATACCCCGGCGTGATCTTGGCCTGCCCGGTGGGCTCCTCGTGGCCCTGAGCGCACATGATGTCATTACACCTGAGCCGCAGGCGGATGCCCGCCTTTGAGCCGATCACGTTATCGATGCAATTGTGCAGCGGCTGGTAGCATCCCGTCATGCCACTGTTGGCTGCGTTCACGATGGCGTCCACCCTGAGCGTCGTGATATCTCCCTGCCACAGATAGACATGAGGATTGGACGGAACAGGCCGAAGCTGAGACAAATCTGTCAGAGTACCATGCCGGTTTTCCTCATGAAGATACTCGTCCTGTACCTCAAGGATCTCTTCCCGGATTGGCCGCGGTGGCCGCACATTCATGAGGGCGCGAAGCAGCTTCTTCTGTTCATCTGCTTCCTGAGGGATACCGATATCCCGGTATTCTGTGTCCTCCCCAAGCAGCTGCTCAATCAGCCAGACCCGCTGCTCTCCGTGTGTCATGCTTGTGCTCCCTCTCTTTCCCTTTTTCTGCAGATATACAGGAGGTGGTTGGTGCTTCCAAGGAGCTCCCGCTTCTCTGCGATCCCCATGTACCAGCTGCAGAGCTTCTCAAAGTCATCGTCCGACACGGAAAAGTCCTCCCGTTTTTCGATAGGCTCCAGGAGCCCGTCCACGCCGGCGGTTGTGATCCATTCGACGTTCTTTTCCCGGAACAGGTCTTCGAACTCACAGACATCGTATCCGGTGAAGAGCTGCTCCTTGAAGTGCCGTACCTGCCCATTCTCCGTGAAGTTCTCCTCCTGCCCCGCTGCCCAGTTCCCATAGAAGTAGTTTGCGTACATGATGGCGTACACCGAGATGAAGGCAAACATCAGCGTTCCGCCGGGCTTTGTCACCCGGATCGCCTCATCAATGGCCCGGTGTACGTCCTCCTGCTCGTACAGGTGGTACATGGGACCCAGGACCAGGGTTGAATCGAATGTGTCGTCCGGAAACATGTGAAGATCGGTAGCGTCGCCCTGAAATGGGTGAAGGTTCTCTATGCCGCGGCCGTTCTCCCGCAGACTCCGGAGGTTACTTTCCACCAGCTCCACTGCCGTGACGTCATGGCCTTCCCTTGCCAGGGCGATCGAGTACCGGCCTGTACCTGCGCCCACCTCCAGGATCCTGGCTCTCTCTCCGAGACGCCTGTGGATGTAAGCCATGGTCGTCCTGTACTCCAGCTGTCCGTGCCGCGAGCGGGCCAGCCTTCCATCCTCGTCGATCTGTCCGTAGAAGCTGCCCACAATATCCTGTCTTGAGCTCATACAATCCCTTCCTGCTCTTTCGATGTGATACACAGAATGCCCGCGCAGAAGGTCACCTTCCGGAATGTTAGATCCGGAAAGGCCTTCCGCATATCCTCTGCCACAAGGTAAATCTCCTCGTCGTCCCATTCTTCCCCGGCCGTCTGCCTGCAGGCATCCATCTCACTCCGGCTTTCAAAGGCCACGTCCCCGATGAGGATCTGTCCGCCGGGGAGAAGATAAGACCGGAGGTCTGAGAGGAAGGCAATCTTCTGCTCATCCGTCAGGTGGTGCATGGCGTAGGTGGAGATGATGAAATCATACCGGTGATGCTTCAGATTCGCCGCGAGCCCCTCCGTGAGATCACCCAGAACCAGCTCTGCCTCCGGCATCTTCGCCCGTGCCGTCTCCAGCATCTTCCCGGAGAAGTCCTGCCCATAGATCCGGCAGCCCTGCTCGTAGAGCTTCGATGTGAGCGTGGCCGTGCCGAAGCCGAGGTCCAGCACGGCGGGGTGGTCTTTTTCCATGACGGTTCTGGCAATCCGCGCCAGGACCTCTCTGTATCCCGCAAAGGGATAGGTATTCTCCTCATCTGACAGGCCCACGGCTCTGTCATAGCCGCCGGCCCAGAGATCAAAGCCTGTGCTGCTGAGCATGTGTTCTACTCACCTCTTCACATGTAGAGTTCACCCATGAAGTACTGCTCCTGGAAGGCGATGCGCTGCAGGATCTCATCCCGGCCCGGCACCTTCCCGTCCACGCTCACGATCCACTTGTCCTCACAGTCATTGAGCCTGTGCAGAACCGCAACCACCTGCCCGGAGAAGGTCCGAAGGGGCATATCCGTCCCGAAGATATACACGTCCTGCTCAGCCCCGTCCCCGGCACAGACGCCGTCCACATAGCCATAGTTCAGGGGATAGATCATCTCCGGGTGACGCGGATGCGCACTTCCAAGGGGCCGGTCTACCGTGCCACAGACCGTTCGTCCGATGATTCCGCTGTAGTCCATGTGTTCGATGGCCCTCCGATACACGCGGCTGTCATGCCCATGAAAGTCCTGCATCATCTGAAGGAACGTGAACCCGTATTTCTCATAGAGCCCGTCCTCGTTCGTCGAAATATACAGGGCGTCATATCCGTCATCCCTGGCAAGAGCATACGCCCGCTCCAGGAGCTTTCCCATGCGCCTCTTTCCGCGGTATTCCGGGAAGGTGTAGACGAACCCTGCCCAGGGCTTCATGTCAGGCCTTCGGATATCGTCCTGCTCCTCGTATCCGCAGAAGGACACGAGCCTGTCCCCTTCGGTCAGAAGGAGCACCTTTGCGCTCTCCCCGCAGAGTGCCCGGAACCTGTTTTCAAGAAGGAGCTCGTGCAGGAACCTTCCGGCCTCCCAGTCACATCGCCCGATCTCATCCAGCCAGTGGGCGGGATCCCGGCAGGAAAAGTATTCCAAAATCTCCATTACACCCTCGCCTCCCCGGTGTCCATTTTCCGGATGAACTCCATGGCCCGCCGGAGAATCCGCTGGGAGCCTTCGTATTTCAGCGCCTCCATGGCACGGTCATATGTCATGAGCTGCACGCTTTGAACTTCTCCCGCACGAGGGATCATGGAGCCGCTCGTGTATTCGGCCAGAAAATACGTGACATGCTTGGTTCTGTCCTGCATCTCCTCCGGCACATATTCATTCGTCTCGATAAAACCAGGAATGAAATCCGGCTCAAGACCTGTCTCCTCCAGGATCTCTCTGCGTGCTGTCTCAGTTGGTGTTTCGCCATCCTCCATGTGACCCTTGGGAAAGCTGTACTTGCCCGACATCTCCTGCACGATGACAAACATTACCGTCGGGCCCTGACGCCAGAACACCACGGCACCACACGAATACTCCATTTTTCTGATCACGCTGCTTTTCTCCATCCCGTCTTCTTCTACTTTGCCAGGAACAGCCCGTACTCCTTCGGTACATGCAGGACGCCGTCCACCTGGGCACGCTTCAGGACCTCCAGCACCGTCTCCCTCGGGAGCGCTCGCAGCGAGGACATACCCGTGAGGGAGTAGATATAGTCCGCGAGATCGCTGACGTCCGTGACCTCCAGTGCGTCATCGTAATCAAACCGGTGGACGGATTCAAAGACACGCTCCAGCTGTGTCCTTCCATTTTGCAGCGTGAAGGTGTGATTTGCCTCTTCCCTGACACCGTGGTCCCGGAAAAGCCCCGCCAAATACTCCATGATCCCGTTCTCCCCGTAGGTGGCGCAAACGAATGTGCCGCCGGGCCGCAGGACGCGCCGGACCTCACGGAGGGCTTTCCGGATATCCGGGACGTGATAGAGCATCATATTGGCAATCACAAGGTCAAAGGATATGTCTGCGTACGGGATGTCCTGGATATCTGCCACTGCAAACTCAATCTTCATGATCCCATCGAGCGTATCCCTGGCCTTTTCCAGCATGCCCTCCGAAAAGTCTGTCAGCACGATCCTCGAGGCTTGCTCCACGATCTCACTGAGCCCGCGCCACGCGGCACCCGTGCCGCAGCCGAGCTCCAGGACCTCCATTTCTGGAAAGACCGGGTAGTGGGTCCCGATCCATGCGGAAAAGCCCTGCCGGTTCCTGGAATACTTCGCGTGGATCGAAATCCGCTGGTTCAATTTCTCTGCAGTCGCATACTGAGCCCGGACCTGGGCAGCGTCATTCAGTGCTCCCATCGTTTCTACCCTTCAATTTCTCGCATGAAGCCATTTCAAAGGCAAAGAGGTTCTCCGCCGGAAAACGGTACAGATCATCACAGCTATAGCCCCGAAGCCACAGCGTCCCGTCCACGTTTCGAAGGTACAGTCCCTTTGGAAAGTCATCGTTCTCCTCGATCCTCTCGGTCAGCACCGTGACCGCCATGTCCGGTGCCTCATGGCCCCCGTGAGCACATGGCTTGAGTCCCAGCGGTGAAATCGCCCGGAAGATGTCTCGAAGCGCTGCCCCGTCTTTCATTCCAGGCTCCCCGATGGAGACGATCACGGCCGTGACGCCCTGCATAAATTCTACGGTGAAGCGCGTGTGCGCGATCAGCTCCGTCGCCCTCTCGTTCATGCGGACACCATGCTCCCCGAGGCACTCAATGAACTGCTTCTCTGTCAGCCGTCTGCCGGGATTCGGATGTATTTTGCCTTCATTTGAGGACGAACTCCATCGCTTCTTCAAAGTGCCGATTGAATGTCCGTATAGCCTCCCGACTGAGGTCATCGTCCCGCAGCATATCGAAGGCGTGCACATTCGTGTGGTAGACATCCACCTCAGCCAGGACGCCCGCAAGGCGGAGGTTCTCCACATAGCTCAGCGTCTCCTGATAGAACGGCTCCCCATCCCCCACGAAGGTATAGCATGGAGGAAGTCCTCTGTAGTCCGTCTGCCAGGCGGGGGCTGCGTAGGGCGACACCTGCCTCCTGGAATCTCCCCGCAGGTACATCCACCAGCCCGCGTGGTTGCGCCTGGTGTTCCAGACCTTCCCATGGTTGTCCCTGGAGGAATCGGTATCGATGTTGCTGATCATCGGGTACAGAGGAAACTGATAGGACACGAGGATACCGCGGTCACGGGCCATCATGCAGACAGCGGCCGCAAGACCACCTCCGGCACTCTCGCCTCCGACCATGAGGATATCGCCCGTCTCATTCATGGTTTCCAGGGTCCTGTAGCAGTCATCCACCGCCGCGGGATACGGTTTCTGCCATGCAAGACGGTATCCCGGGGAGTACACGGTGATGCCGTACTTTCTCACGAGCTCCTCCGCCCTCCCCATGTACACCATTTCCTTCATTCCAGTTATGTACCCACCGCCGTGGATCCAGAGAAGGGAGATGTTCTTTTTCGTTCCTTCCTTTGGAGTCAGGACCAGCACAGGCACCCTGCCGGCACGGATTTTCCGGACACAGATGTCTTTGCCCGGTCTCAGTCGGATCTTCATGTCAGGTTCCCTCTTTCCCGGGCTCCATCAGCCCGTGTAGGCATCCTCGGCTGTGTTCGTGAAATGCTGTCTGGAAAGCCACTCCTCTTCCTCGTCGATCTCCGGAATGTCGATGCGCTCGATCTTGAAAATGACGGGCCGCGTGCCATCATTGCAGCAGGCGATCATCATCCGGTCATCCTTCGTCCATCCCTTCATGATGGCGACGCCCTGCAGGGCAGCATACACATATCGGCTGATGGCATCCCAGGCCTCTCCACAGAACCTGCCGTTCATCAGGTGATAAAAGTCGTCCTGCTGAGGCGTTCTCCTCAAAAGAAACACGTCGCCAACCTTGAAAAAGGGGCATGGACCGGAGGCTGGATCTGCCAGGTATTCCTCCTGGTACTCGGTAAAACACTTTTTGTCGATCACGGTAATTTTGCACTCGTGCCGCATCAGTATGCCTCCTCATGGTCATTTGCTGTACTCTGACCCAGTGTGCGTGGCGATATCAGCTGCCAGGTTTGCATCCAATCATGTATCTATCCCCTATTTTCCGCTAAAACACCTTTGCACACATTGTTTGAGCTGATGATCCGCTTGATACAGCAGCATAATCAGTTCAAAATCGAATCAGCGATGAGCTATGACACGCGTGTGCACTCACGCACAAATATGCTTCATCGTGCGATCCAGTCATATGATGCCGAAATTATAGCCACCATTCAGGCGTCAGATCCTCGAGCGTTACGATTCGTTCATGATCATAGTCAAGCATGATCTCTACCTCACGATATCTTCCCATCATCAACTGAGCCATGAACTCTCTGCATGCGCCGCATGGAGCTCCTGTTTTCCCATCGGGCATGATAGCTAAAACACGCCTGATCTCATTTTCTCCGTTTGTGATCATATTGAACATGGCATTCCGCTCAGCACAGATTCCAAGAGAAGATGATGTATCTACGCAAACTCCTGTGTATATTTTCCCACTTGTGGATTCAATTGCAGCTGCCACACCGCCAGCATAGATTCTTTCAGAAATCTCTCTGGGGTTCTGTACAGATTTTGCCGCCTGATATAACTCTTTCCATATCTGTTCCACGTTCGATCTCCTCCCCCATGCGTCCATAGAAGATAACATCCACAAATGCTGGGACTGGCCTCCAAAACACAGCAATTTCCACTTGCAAGTCAAAACCCCAAAATACGTCCCCATGAATAAGGTGCCACCGTCAGAGGCCCTTACAGGACCAGTGTAAATCACTGGCTATGCCGGTGGTTTTGACTGGATCTGCCGCTCGATCAGGTGTGCATACTGTTCGGTCAGGTCATGCAATCTGTTCAGGGAAAGCGTTTCCTGAAGAGCTTTCCTCCGTGTCCCACGCATAAACTCCATAAACTGAGCCTGTAATGCTGTAAACTCTTGTTGCAAGAGCAGCTTCCCCGACAAGCTCCAGCATTGTGATGCCGTCAAGGAGCAGAGGCCGGAACAGCCGGTTCATCATGGAGAAATAAGCATTCGGATCATGCGTTTCGGCCGCAAAAGCTTCTATAGCCGCGCAGTTTTCCCTTATGACGTGCATCGAATCATACAGATAAGGTGTCAGTAGCCGCGGTTCAGCTTCCGCGGGGATTACCATTCCCACCATCGTTTCCAGATCGACCGATGCCAGCAATTCTTCCTCAGATAATAACAATTGAGTACGTTCGCCGCTGCTTTCATGGGCAGGATTCATGAAATGGAATATCCCGTCAGCTTCTGCGAAAACGACGGCATGCTTTCCGTGAGGCGTTTGGATGCCAAGCATCGCAGGCCTGTGAGCACGAAGATAACGACTAAGCTGCTCTTTGCCCACCATTTCCTCCACCATACGATATCCACGGGGAGCAAGCTACAGGTTGAACCATTTTGCGCCTTGCAGCATGGGGCCGGAAATATATGTGCCATTCTCTTTGGAAAACAAGTACGGCAGCTTTATTTCAAGCGCAATCTTGTAATCTTCTGTATCCATCCCGTGAAACTCCATGATCGCAGCAAGAGCGGCACAGGAACAGGAGGCTTTGAAATGCATGAACTTCATAACAAAACAGCTTTCCACGTGAGGTATGTATACTGACACTTCATGCGCCAAATGACGTGAGCAGCATTGATACTGCTTGCTTCTTTGTCAATTGACGGTATGAAGAAGCGCCCAAACTTTCCTGCTTTTAGCTCAAGATTGAGTCGTGGACTATGAGACTGAACCCTGTGCCCTAAAGCCTGTCATGCCGCATTTCCAGCAGATGAATCCTTGTATTACGGTACCGGTGCTTCATCGTCTGCTTATGCATTCAGGCTGATTTTTCAGATACTTATGGCGCGGAGCCAAGCGGTATCTGTCGCGGCGTCACAGGATACAACCTGCTGCAATCAGAAAGAAAGGTACTGATATACTTCCTTTGCTTATGTTCGTGCATAGTGCCGTTCAAATCCCGAGTGATGACAGTGCGTTCCATTCTTTCAGTCATGGCATCTACATGACCAGTTCGTTTTTTGATTTATCAGCGGAAGAGCCACGTTTTCATACCGACATTGATTATGGAAGGGTTCTTATTCCACGATGCCAAGGAATGTATAATCATGGTCAGGGTTTGCTTCTACTGCGGCCTTTATTGCATCAAGATCCACGTGATCTTCATTCAGTCTCACCAGTACCCGGTCGTGGTTATGATCAGCGACGGCTTTTTCCACGCCAGCTACAGTCTCGATCGCATCAGCCACATGCTTTTCGCAATTGACGCACTTCATGCCTCTTACATTCAGTTCGATCGTCTTCATTGTGTTTCTCCTCCATTTCAGTCATTCATCACGCACAGACAGTTTCAGTACATCCGTCCGCGCGTAATGTCCACACACATCATGTTCCATCCTGCTCGCAGGAACTTTCTGCATATCAAGATCGGCGTACAAAACCCCTTCCTGGTCCCATATCGTATCTGTGACCGCATGACCAAAAGGATCAATCACGCAGCTGCCACCCCGGCATACGATATCCGGAAGTTTTGAAATCTCTTCCTGACAATTCAGATCAGAAGGATACATTTCCCTTGTAAAATACATATCCGCATTGATGAAATAGCAATGTCCTTCGATCGCAATATGTCGGATGGTGTGCTGCCACTCTTCATTATCGTTGGTATTTGGGGAAATATAGATGCTCACACCTTTCTGATAAAGCGCCACCCTTGCCAGGGGCATATAGCTTTCCCAGCAGATGAGGTTACCAATATTGCCCCAGGGAGAATCCATCACAGGGAAGAACTCCTTATCCGCATCTCCCCATACGACTCTCTCACTTCCGGTCGGTTTTAACTTTCGATGGTTCAATGCCGTCCCATCCGGTGCAATCATCATATTGGAATTATAGAGAGTCGCATTTCTATGATCCCGTTCAGAATAACCAATGCTCACATATACGCCAAGCTTTTTCGCGGCTTCCATGATCCGTTGCATCTGTTCCCCCTCAGCAAGAATGGACTCATCATAATACTTTTTCCAGTCCTCGCGTCCTTTTTCTGTCCTGCTTCCCACGGTAAATCCATAGGTCAGTCCATATGGATATCCCGGGATAAAAAGCTCTGGAAACACGATGAGCTGCGCACCCTTTCCGGCACACTCCCGGATATGATACAGAGCCTTTTCCACGCAGGCTTCTTTATCAAACATAATGGGAGCAGCCTGTACAACCGCGATTTTGCAGATATCTTGCAGGTCTTTCATCTCAGTTTACCTCGTTCATTCATACAAACCAGTTCTTCTCAACTGTGTGTACGGTCGCTGGTCTCGTCTTGCACAAGCTCCTGGAAGATCAATCTCCGCGATCAATAGTTCCTCATTCTCACCTGCCAGAGCAATTGTCTCTCCATCAAAATCAGCTACGATGGATTCTCCGGAAAACTCCATGTCTCCTTCCAGTCCTACCCGGTTGCACATAGCTACATTGACGCTGTTCTGGAAAGCCTGGACTTTCACCTCCCACTGGAACAAGTCGGAAGGTTCCGCCTTGGTGTTCGCTGTTGGTATGATGATCAATCCTGCCCCTCGCAGTGCCTCTGTCCGGATGCTCTCCGGATAATGCCTGTCAAAGCAGACAACAATTCCTATTTTCCCAAATTTTGTATCAAAGACGCTGAATCCTTCTTCCGATGGTGTGTAGTAATCCTGCTCATAGAACTGTTTACACTGAGCGATATGAACCATTTTCTGTCTGCCGATCATCTCTCCCTGCTCATCGATCAGCAGACTCATGTCGTATCTGCATCCGTTTTCTTCTACATAAAAGTTCGGAGCAGCAAAAACTTCATTTTTCCTGCACGCCTCGCAGATCCCCTTCACATATGGGTGTTCCAAAGTTATAACAAAAGAAGATACATCGTGATGAGCATATTGCGGGAAGAAAGGTGAAAGCTGTATTTCCGGAAAACAGATCAGGTCAGCTTCCCGCCTCGCCGCTTCTGCGATCAGATCGATCGACTTCTGATAATTCTCTTCCATATCAGATACCATTTTCATCTGTGCAAGTGCTATTCTCATTTTTGTCTCCCCAGAGGTTCTTCCACGCTCTGTATGTAATGCTAAGTCTGCAACTGCCGAATCCATGCACGCTGTCTGTATGCAAAATACCTTTGCCCACAGCCGAATGAAGATTGTCCTCCAGCCTCCCTGGATGACCACTTCATCCGTATATTTGGTCTGAGCACCCAGATCTTGCAGTGTGATCCTGTGGTCCCAGACGGGGACATGCACGTTATGCTCCCGCTCTGGATCAGATCCATGTCAAAGCGCTCGATGTGAATCGTGTGTGTACCAAAAAGAATCAAGCCGAACAGTCCACAACGTTTCTTTTGAGATGCGTGCTGGAAAATGTAACCCTTCTTGCAACCCCTGAAATTGAACAGCTTGAAAGCGTATTTTCTTCAGCGCCGAGTGATGGTATGTGCTACTATTTGAGCTGCTCCTTCTGTGCCAATGTCCCACCGGGATATTTTCATTCAGTTGCTTTCAATCATTCGATGAATGCTTATTCGTAAAGCTGCGCCAGGCTGATCAGTTCCAGGTCATCTGCCGGTTCCACGTCAAAACCGGACCGCGAAATGAATCCGTACCGGTAACAGTTGAGGCCTGTCTTCTGGACCTGTCTGATTTCCTGCCGGATCCTGCTCCCGTTTAACGGTTCCGAGAGGAATTTTGCCTCATAGAACATGTATCCTTTTGGATCCTCCGTCACAAGATCAAATTCCCCGTTTGTTCTGGTGTCCGGATCATCGTACCAGTATCGGCCGATCTTCTCAAACGGTTCAGGCAGCTTTCCAGCCCGGTTCATCCTGATCAGGTATTGCCGGCATACCTCCTCAAATGCGGACGGCACATACTGTGTCTCAAAATCCTCCCTGATATACCTGTCAAAAAAGACTTCCGGATCCATAACGCTTAGCTGTGAGGCAAAACGGAAACAATACCTGTAGTAAAACAGCGAGAGCTGGTCGGCAATGTAATATCCTGCCTTGCGCCGGTTGTTTTCATCGTTCATGGGTGCCTCTTTTCTGACGAGTCCCATGCGGATCAGCTTATCCAGGACATCCACAAGTGTCGGGCTGCTGCTCACATGTGACTGCGACAGGATATCCGAGAATCTGGAATAACCCTTCGCCAGGGCTTCAAGCACCTCATTGACATTTGTGAGCTTTGAAATCTCAGAGCGCAGATACATGGATACCTCGTTCTCAAGCCTTGCCCCTGTCGAAGCAATCAGCTCCGTCACATTCTCTCGCACACTGAGTTTCGGGTCGATCAGCCGGTTATAATGCGGTATCCCGCCGAAGACGCTGTACAGGCGCACCCTGTCTTCCGGGCTGAAGGGCTCATAAAACAGCGCCGACTCATAGTAATCCATCGGCTGCAGGTTAATGGTTCTGTCAATCCGCCCGTAAAGAGGGTTCTGCGAATCCAGAAGGGACTGCATAATATCGATATGAGACCCGCAGATGATGATTTTTATCTTTGATGTGTTTCTGTATCTGTCAATGAGTGACTGCAAGATGCTGTCAAGTCCGGTGGTTGTAGCTCTGAGATAGGGATACTCATCCAGCACCAGCGACAAGGGGACCTCTTCAGCCTTTGAAAAAAGAAACTGCAAAAGCTCTTCCATGTCAGCAAATGATGGCTTCGGAAAGTGGAATGCCTCACCTATCAGTTCTGAAAGGCTGTCCACGTTGTTTTTTTCAGTCGTTTCCTTGCACTCATAGTAGATTCCCGTGATCTTTTCTTCCTTCAGTACCTGTTTGATCAGCTCACTCTTTCCGACCCTTCTTCTTCCATAGATGAGGGCGGTCTGCATTTCACCCTGTGAAAGCATCTGACGCAACAGTTTTCTTTGAGACTCCCGCCCATAAAATTTCATTCGATCATCTCCGACTCAGTTTCTTCCGAGTAAAATCTTACCATGGGATTTCCTCTCTTCCAAGTCTTATTCGGACGTAAACGAGTCGGATGCAACCGAGTCAAATACTTTACGATAAAGGTGGATGGTTTCAGGTCGATATCTGCCATATTTTTCTTGCTGCGGTGATCATTGGCACGGGTTTCGACATTTGGGCTGAAGAAGCGAGTGAAGGGGCGGATGTGGGTATCATAAGACCTGTTTTGACTTCTCTGCCGCCCTTCGTTCCTTATGCTTGGTTCGAGATGTAATTCTTGCATCTCGATAAGCTCTCCACTTCTTCACGCGTCAACTCAAACATGAAGTCATCACCCTCAAACCTGGCAGAGAGTGCGCTCAGAAACATACGGGGTGACAAAATCAAGCGCAATTTTTCAACAAACATTCCGACACATGACCACACCATAAACCATGTGTTCAATGAAAGCGGAAGACAAAGCCACATCAGTATGCCTCTTCGTGGTCGTACTCACCATACTCGCACCCGATGTGCGTAGCATCGATCTCATCTGCCAGCTGCATTTGTCCGTTCACCTTGTCGTAGAGTCTCACCACGCCCGTGCCGTTTCCGCCGTTCCAGAGTCTGCGGTGCCGGCGGCTGCCGTCGGGAGCTTCATAGTTGATCAGCAGCATATCTTTCTTCAGACAGTGAACCTCAGTCTCCATCGCAGCGTGAATGTTCTCCTGGCGAACGTGCCAGATGACCTCTTCCTCCTGCTCCTCAAAGGAAAATTCGGTTTTGACCCTGAGGTGCAGGTGGGAGAAGTTGAAGTCGTACTCTTTGCCCTCATAGTAGAAGACGCCAAGAAGTCTCCGGTCGAGGGGTACAAAGTAGATCTTCGGCCTGCCTCCTCCAATGTCGAAGACACTGTTCTTGAGCTGCTGCCCCGTTTTGCGGCTCGTCAGACAGTTGGACGACAGCCAGACCCACGGCGTCGTGAAGTCACGCCCCCAGTTCTTATCCGCGTATCCGTAGCATTTTTCCGGTGTCACCGTGTATCTGCGGCCGTTATAGACGATCTCACCGCTGAAGGCGCTCTTCATGCCCTCTGCGTGCCAGTACATGGCGAAGGCCTCGGCATCCCGAAGGGGCTTGCTGGCACCGTATCCCACGTTGAATGCAAGCAGTTTGTCCACCTTCAGTTCCCATCGCATCTCCCCCGCATCACACATCCATTCAGGATGTGTGGCAGCGTCCTCTGGCGTGATGGACACGCTTCCCCTCAGCTCCGTCTCACTCGCATGGCAGTTCTCAGCCTGGATTTCATACGGCGCGTTCCCGTGCATCTGCACGTCTTTCCAGGCAAAGAAGCGGTGCAGCTGGCAGGCATCCTCTCCCCAGGTGCCAGCCTTCACCATGAGGTAGGACGGCTTCCTGTGAATTGCCTGATTTTCCTTCAGCTGCCCGAGGACCGGTTCGTTGGCTGCCAGCGCCGGATTGCACACGAAGAACTCGATGAAGAACGGCTTGTCTTCCCCGGTCTCCGCGTCCTGTGCGGTGAAGGAATGCCACCACCAGTCATAGCCCTGGTGTGCA
Organism: Clostridia bacterium; assembly: GCA_017460395.1. Taxonomy (GTDB): domain Bacteria; phylum Bacillota; class Clostridia; order Christensenellales; family Aristaeellaceae; genus UBA2943. Next base: position 32,652 of record JAFUBA010000163.1, read on the forward strand.
AGGGAACCGCGAAGCATCAGGGCATCGCGGGTGATATCATGGTGCTGAAACATGAGATTTGCTCATCTGCTTTCTATTTTTGCTTGATTTGTACGTTATATACATTTTGTACATTTTCTTCAAAAGTGTATTCGCTTGCACCTTTTGAAAAGACATCGTACCATGGAATAACATCTTTGATCCCGGAGGCATGCATGAACATCCAGCGCGTCCTGATCTCCTGTCTCTCCAGTCAGTACATTCACGTACCCCTGGCCCCACTGTGCCTGAAAGCGGCGCTGGAGGAGGCCTGTCCTTCTGTGCAGATCTCGATCGCGGAGGCAAACATCAACGAGCCCTTCGATGCTGTGCTCGACCGGCTCGCCGGGGAAGCGCCAGACCTTATTGCCCTGTGCGTCTACATCTGGAACCGGCGGGAGACTGCCAGGCTGGTCAGATCCCTGAAGGCCCTCATGCCCAGGGTTCCCATCGTGGTCGGGGGCCCGGAGGTCACACACGATGTGGAGGCAGTCTTCCGCGACATGCCCATCGACTACCTGATCCGCGGTGCCGGCGAGGTGCCCTTTCCGTCCCTGGTTTCCGCCCTTATGGAGGACAGGAAGACTGAGATTCCCGGTGTGTGTCTGAAGAATACGGATGGATCCATCCGCATGGCGACGCCTGCCCTGCCGCCGCCCCCGAGTCCGGACCTGTACACACAGGAGGACTTTTCTCGCCTCGGAAGCCGCATGATCTACGCCGAGACCAGCCGTGGCTGTCCCTTCTCCTGTGCATTCTGCCTGTCCGGCAGAAATGAGCCGGTGCAGCAGATGTCATCCGAGGAGGCGCTTTCCTACCTCATCCGTCTCGGCTCATCGTCCGGTGCCGGGACCGTCAAGCTGGTGGACCGGACCTTCAACTTTCATGACCGCCGAACCCGGGAGATCCTGCAGGGGCTCATCCACGCCAGGGTGAAGGGACAGATTCCGGACGTCTGCTACCACATGGAGGTCGCGGCGGACCTGTTCAGCAAGGAAGCCCTGGAGCTGCTTGCCACCGCTCCCCGCGGTCTCTTTCAGATGGAGGCCGGCCTTCAGTCCTTCCACGCAAAAACGCTGGATGCATGCAATCGCCACACCGACATGGAGCGGCTTGAGCACAACCTCCGGACAATCCTCGAACCCGGTAACATTCACCTGCACATCGACCTGATCGCTGGTCTCCCGGAGGAGGATTTTGAGACCTTTGGCGTGTCCTTTGACCGGGCTTTTCATATCCACCCTCACCAGCTGCAGCTGGGCACGCTGAAGCTGATCCCCGGCTCTGCCCTGAGAGAGCGTGACTGGGGACAGATTTTCCAGCCGGATCCGCCCTATGAGGTCCTCTCGACACCGTGGATCTCATACCCCGAGCTGGCCCGGCTCCGCCAGGCAGCAGAAGTCGTGGAGAAGGTCTGGAACTCGGGTCGCTTCAGGGAGAGCATCTCGTGCATTGTGGACAGTGGCACCCGGTCCTTCGATCTCTTTCTCTCGCTTGGCCATGTCCTCGGAACCCAGTCTCTGAAGCCGGCCAGGTATGCGGAGGCCATCTACAAGGAGGCCATGCAAAGAGGTATTCCGGACGCACTCATCCGCACACACCTGATCCTCGACTGGCTGAGCTTTGACAACACGGGCACGCTCCCGCCGTTCCTCAGGCCGGACCGCATCCCGCCGGAGCGCCTGAAGTCATGGAAGACGGCCCACCCGGGTGCGCCGCGCCCCCGTGTAGCTCTCCTTCCTTCCGGCAGGATCGCCCTTGCCGTGTGGGAGAAGGTGGATCCGGTGACACTCAGGGGCAAGGTGGAATTTCTCACATGAGGCCATTTTGTATGGATGGAAGTTCTGAAAACAGATCCTCTCCCTCAATGACATGCAGAAACGTTCCTGCGTACTGGTTCCATTTCAGGCCACTTGCAGATACCAGGGTCAGGTGAACAGCTTTCCTGCCGTGCGTCTGACGCTGAAGTGCAGAAAGCTTCTGTATGAGACCGTCGTACCCTTCCCCGTCCATTTCAAAAGGCACATCCGTGCATTTCATCTCACACAGATGAAGGATGCCATCCCTGCGTTCAATCAGGAGATGGTCATGTTCCTTGCCGGACAGCGACCAGACATACTCCTGCGTCTCGGTGCCCGAGATGCCAAGTTTCCTCTTGATCTGCGGAATATGGCTCATGCAGAGAAGCTCAAATGCGCTCTCCCTCCACGCGTCACAGGCGGGTGTAAGCAGCACCTCCGACCATGATTGATGCTCGGGCGGATTCAGAAAACGCAGGCTGAACAGGCCAAAAGGATCCGACAGCCGGTAGCGGGTGCCCTTTGTGGCTTTGTTCGGTCTGCAGGCGGAGATCAAACCACACGCTTCCAGCTCTTCCAGGGTCTGTGTCAGGCTTTCGCTGTCACCGGTCTCGGTTCTTTCCGAGATCTCCTTGAGAGACCTGTCCTGGTTGCTTTCACCCAGGAAATCCAGAATTTTCAGATGCATGGATGGATTCCTGAACAGTGCCCGGAGCAGGTCCTGATATTCATTTCTCAGCTCCCCATAAGGCCGGAAACACAGTTCATCGATGTTCTGTGAAAGCGTGAGCCGTGGACTGAGCAGGCTCAGATAGCGTGGAACGCCCCCGAAAATCATCCAGGTCTCGATGATCTCCTGTCTGGGTCTGGTCACCCCGTTCTGATAGAGCAGCTCCTCACATTCCCTCAGCGAAAAGGGCATCAGATGCATTCTGCGTGTCAGACGCTGGCAGAATCCCTTGCTGTCATGAACAAGATGCCGAAGCATCCAGTGGGTGGAAGAGCCGCACACGATGAGAACCAGGTCCTCCTGACTGGAGCCCCAGCTGTTCCAGAAGTGGTCAATGGCGCTCAAGAAATCAGATTCCGGGGTATCCATCCACGGCACCTCATCCAGAAAGACGACACGTCTGTTTGTCGGCATGTCGCGGTACACACTTTCCCGGCACAACAATTCCCTGAGTCTTCGAAAGGACTCATACCAGTTTTCGGGACGATCCGGATGGTCGTCACCGTATGCCCTGAGCGATGCTTGAAAGGCCTCAATCTGTCCCGGCTCAGCCGCATCTCTCAGCCCTGTATGACAAAATGTAAACCTTCCGAGAAAGAATTCCCGTATGAGGTAGGTCTTTCCAATCCCGCATCTTCCGCATACTGCCACAAGCTCTGGCCTGTGCGATCCAAGTGTATCCTCCAGAATTTCCCTCTCCCGCATCCTCCCGGTGATTCTCATGACCACACCTCCTCACATGCTGTGTCACCGAAGCCTTTTGTCTCACAAAATCGTGCTGCAGATTGATCTGCGCACCTGATCCCTCTTTTTCCGTCTTTCCTGTTTTGACGTCATCTCCGCAGCCTCGCCCGGAGGAAGCATGCCTTTTTTCTCCAAATCTTCACATTTCCATCATCAGCCGCACAGATTCTGGGCCTATAACTGAATCACGATATCGAGCAGCGAGAGCGTAAGACCAGATATCAGAAATCATGCGCAAACGCAAAAAGGAGTCTTGTCTTATGAAAAAGCTGCTGACACTGGTTCTTGTCCTCTGTCTCTTTGCTCTTCCCGTCTCTGCATCCATGGCCGAAGGCCAGCGCGGCGGCCCGAGGGGCGGCGGAAACGGCGGAATGGGCGGCATGCGGGGCGGTGCCGGGACGGACAAATCCTCGGACGCAGAGCTCCAGGCCATGATTGAAGAAGTCGCACCGAAGTTCCAGCTTCTGACCTTCCAGGACCCCGTGACGGGCGCGAGCCTCTCCTATCAGCTCTATGTCCCGGAAGACTATGATCCAGCCCAGTCCTATCCCCTCATCCAGTTCATCCCCGATTCCAGCGTCGTGGGAAAGGGCGCGGATGCAGTGCTCTCTCAGGGCTGGGGCGGACTTATCTGGGCAACAGACGCCGAGCAGGCAAAGCACCCTTCCTTCGTTTTCATCCCCGTCTTCACCGAGACGGTGGTGAATGACAGCTTCCAGCACTCGGAGCAGATCGACACGTCCATGCGGCTCCTTAAGGCGCTTCAGGAGACCTACTCGATCGATTCAGACAGGATCTATGCCACCGGCCAGTCCATGGGCGGCATGACCGCCTTCTACGAGAGCATCGACTATCCGGATGTCTTCGCAGCCTACTTCTTCGTGGGAAGTCAGTGGGATACAGGCCTTCTGCAGGGGCTGGAGGACACACCCTTCTTCTATGTGGTCGCAGCTGGCGATGCAAAGGCCTCCGCAGGGCTGTCTGATCTCATGGCCCTCTTTGACGCCGATGCCGTCACCTATGCAGGCGCCTCATGGAGCGCACAGGATGACGCTGAGACACAGAAGGCAGCGGTAGAAGCAATGCTCACAGAGGGCTGCACCGCAAACTTCGTGACCTTCACGCTCGGCTCCACCCTGGCGTCCGGCCAGAGCAGCGGAGGCGCAGGCGAGCATATGACGTCCTTCGACTATGCCTACAGGCTGGAAGCCGTCCGCGACTGGCTGTATGCGCAGACAAAGTAAAATCTTACCCAGGGCAGGACTCCACGCAGGAGCCTGCCTTTTTCGTGTCAGAGATACTGCCGCAGCCGCTCGAAGACGGTCCGGTAGCCCGCAGCGTCAAAGTGGATGCCGTCCTCCGTGTAACCGATCTTCAGATTGCCGTCCTCGTCCTTCAGCCCATCATTCACATCGATGTAGTGGAAACCATACTCCTGCGCGAGGGATTCCACCATCCGGTTTGCCCGCTCGACCGCCTCGTTGGTGCGCACGATCAGGGCCAGGTTGCCCTTTGCGCGGGATGCATTCGGGTTCACGGGATAGAACGCCATGAGGTAAACCTCTGTGTCAGGGAGCCTGTCCCGGATGATCTCGCAGATGGCCCGCTCGTTCCGGGAGAGGTGCTCATACCAGTCCTCCCCTTTCTGCCACTGCCGGATGTCGTTGGTCCCGATGTTGAGGAAGAGCTTCTTGGGCGCTGGATCCAGAAGCACGACGTCGATGGCCTCCAGAAAATCATCCGTGGTGTAGCCGCCGATGCCCCTGTTGTAGGCGATGGGCAGACCCTCACTCACGCAGAACTCCGTGATCGGGAAGCCCTCCATGAGGGATGAGCCGGTAAAGAGGGTCTGGCCCTTTTGGATGTAGAGGTTCTGTGTTCTGAAGTTGTTGAGCTTCTTTTCCTGCTCGTGGCGCATCGCGGCATACCTTGCCCGGATCATTTCGAGCTGCTCAGGTGACATGGTCTTTTCAAGATCTGTCATCGTGTTTCCCTCCTTGACTCTCTGCCTGCTCGTTCCTGGATCTTTGTCTGGATGTGGCCGGATGGCGTATGCATCCCATCACGGGACCTTCGCCGCCCACTCCTCCTCGCGAAAGCCGACCAGCACGAAGTCGTCACCGACGGCCAGCGGGCGCTTCACAAGCATCCCATCGGAGGCAAGAAGGGCGAGCTGCTCCTCCTCCGGCATGTCCTTCAGGCGCTGCCCGAGGCCCATCTCCCGGTAGACTCCGCCGCTCGTATTGAAGAAGCGCTTCAGAGGAAGACCGCTCGTCTTCACATATGCCCTCAGCGTCTCCACATCCGGATGCTCTGTCTTGATATCGATCTTCAGATAGTCTATCCCCCGCCCGTCCAGCCAGGAAAGTGCCTTTCTGCAGGTTGAGCAGCGGTCGTAGCAGTATACCTTCATGTTGTGTTTCTCCTCCGGAATATTTTTCAGGCAAAAAGCCGTGCGGCCCGGTCCATCTTCTCCATCACCTTCACCTGGAAGGGGCATCTGCGCTCGCACCCGCCGCACTTCAGGCACTCGTCCGCGCGGTGCCCGAGGGCAAGGTAATGCTGCCGGATGGACTCCGGCACCGTCTCCTGCATACTGGCCAGATCGCAGAACTTGTTCACCATGGCGATGTCAATGTTGGCCGGGCAGGGCCTGCAATGCCCGCAGTAGGTGCACTCCCCGCCCGCAAAGGAATGACGGGACACATGGGAGAGGATCGTGGCATAATCCTTCTGATCCTCCGTCGCCGTCTCGTAGGCCACGGCCGCGTCCACCTGCTCCTTCGTATCATAGCCGCAAAGAACAGAGGACACCGACGGTTTTGTCAGGCAGTAGTGGATGCACTGCAGAGGCGTCAGCGCCACGCCGAACGGGGAGCGATGTGCATCGAAGAGACGGCCGCCCGCAAAGGGCTTCATGCAGGTCATGCCCACATCCTCCCGCTCGCAGGCCCTGTACATTTCCGCCCGCACCGGGTCCACACCCTTCATGTCCTCCGTGTAGTGCCCCTCAAAGTAGCGGTTCAGATCATCGACGGGCGGCATCAGGTCAAAGGCCGGATTCACGCTGAAGAGGATCATCCCGATCAGCCCGCTCTCGGCGGCCAGCCTTGCCACCTCCGGATTGTGGGTGGAAAGCCCGATGTGCCGGATGACGCCCTTCTCCTTCAGCCCCATTACATAGTCCAGATAGGGTCCCGGATTGGATACCAGTGCCCAGTCATCCAGAAGATCCACGTAGTGGATCATGCCAAGGTCGATGTAATCGGTCTGAAGGCGCCGGAGAAGGTCATCGAAGGCCTCCCGGCACCTGTCGACATCCCTTGTCCTTGTGTACTGCCCGTTCTGGAAGGTGGACCCGATGTGCCCCTGCACGATCCATCCCGCGCGGTCATCCCGGATCGCCCGCCCGATGATGTCCCTGCTCTTCGGGTCCGGCATCCAGCAGTCGATGATGTTGATGCCAAGCCCGTGGGCATATCTGACCAGCTCCACAGACTCCTCCTCATCGTGGCGCTCCAGCCACTCGCCGCCAAAGCCCACCTCGCTGACCATGAGTCCAGTCTTTCCAAGGCGTCTGTACCGCATGATACTCTCCTGCTTTCTACGTTTCGTGTTTATGCGAGTTCTGCCCTGATTTCCGTCTCCGCCACCAGCACGGCCTCACCGGAGATCGCAATCCTGTCGCCCATCAGTTCCAGATACAGCTCCCCGCCGCGCCTGGACGCCTGGCACGCCCGGATGGTCCTTTTTCCCAGCACCCCGCCCCAGTAGGGACCGATCTGGCAGTGCGCAGACCCGCACACCGGATCCTCCGGGATCGCGAGCTTCGGCGCAAAGCTCCGGGACACGCAGTCCGCGTGAAGCCCCTTGGCCGTCGCGTTCTGGATACGCCCGGGGAGCAGCATGAGCTTTTCCTGGTCAGGCTTCATCTCCCGGACCTGCGCTTCCGATTCGAACACGCACACAAGGTCCGTCCCAAGGAGCGCCTTTTGGGGCCTGACTCCAAAGGCCGCCTCCATCTCCTCCGTCACGGGGATCTCGCTCTGCCGGACGCACGGAAAGTCCATCCTCAGGCGCTTTCCCTCCCGCCTGACTGTCAGAAGCCCGCTGAGCGTAGAAAAGTGCACACAGTCGCGCTCCGGTTCCAGGAATGTCAGCACCGCGAAGGCCGAAGCCAGCGTCGCATGCCCGCAGAGGGCCACCTCGGTGCCTGGCGTAAACCATCTGAGGCGATAGCCGTCCTTTTCCTTCACCACAAAGGCGGTCTCGGAGAGGGCGTTCTCCATCGCGAGGTTCATCATGGAGGCATCCTTCGGGAAGGCGTCCATCACGCACACGGCAGCCGGATTTCCTGAAAAGGGCCTGGATGTAAATGCGTCGATCACGTACTGTTTCATGATGCTTTCCTCCGATCTGCCGGTCGTGGCAGAAATGTGGTATGATCCTCCCGGAAACAGCGCAGAACATGGAGGACTTTTCAAATGCATGTAAAGCTTGTGCCCATGGATCCGCCCATGACCCATGCCTTCTACATGGGGTATGAGCGGGACCCGGATCTGTGCATGCCGGGAGAAGAGTGCTTACCCTATGTGTACAGCAAGGACTCGGTGCACAGATACATCGAGTATCAGCTCGATATGCACCGTATCCCCCTCGCCATCATGTGTGATGGACAGCTTGTCGGGGAAATCATCCTGAAGAACATAAGCCCGGGGGAATCTGCCACGCTCAGCATCACCCTGCAAAAGCCCTGCTACAAGGATCAGGGAATCGGCACAAAGGCAGAGAAGCTCGCGGTGCAGTATGTCTTCCAGAACCTTGACATCCCGACCTGCCTTGCAGATACCATCCTGTCCAACACCCGCAGCCAGCATGTCCTTGAGAAGGTGGGCTTTCGCATGTACAAAGAGGACAGGGATTTCAGGTACTACAGAATCGACAGGGAGAAGTGACACTTTCCAAAATTATACTTTGAACGCGCCGTCCTGAAAAGGATCGGCGCGTTTTTCATCATTTCAAAATTCCATCCGTATCTGCCCGTCAATCCAGGTCTCCTGCTTCGTCTCGTGGACCACGTCGCCCTTCTGAAGGTGCCCGATGAGCATCGGAGATAAGGGATCATGGCGGCGCATGTTCTGCCTCACGGAATCCGCATCTGAGTTGGCATAGCAGTAGAGACAAAGGTGCGCACAGGTGTTGTAGGCCCCGATATCCCCGCCAAGATAGCAGCTGCACCCTGTCCTGTACGGTTCGTGGGCCGAGATGATGAGCCGCTCCCCTGCGGCCTTCTCCAGGATGTCCTGCGTCATGCAGCCCCTGCAGTCGCACCCGACCTGTTCAAGGATCTTTCCCTCGGCGCACGGTCGAATCGTCATGCCGCAGGCTTTCCCGATCTCCGCCATGGCCTTTCCAAGGGTCAGCCGGTCTTCCCTTGGGACGCTTTTTGCCTCCGGGAAGTTCCGCTTCGTCTTCTCATAGAGGTCGATAAAGGAGATGACGGCGGTCTGTGTGTAGCCCTCCAGCGCCTTCGCCATATATTCAAAGGCCCGGATGTGGCGCTCCAGAGGGTAGGTATCGCTCAGAAAGATGGGATCATACCGCCACACCATGCGCTCCGGTCCCACGATGTCAGAGAGGCGTCTGAAGTACTCCAGGACATTCCGCTTGTCCGGCACGTGCGGTTCGACCTCCTGTCCGTAGGGCGTGATGGTCACGTGCCAGAGCTGCCGGAAGGGCCTCAAAAGGTCCATGCGGGAGAGCATGGGGAACGGGTTCTTCGTGCAGAAGGAGATCAGGTCCACCACGTCGGGTGAAAGCCTGTAGCGGTTCACGGACTGCGGGTTGTAGGGGTTTCGCACCATTACATATCCCTCCCGGAGCCTGTTGGAAAACCACTCCGAATAAAAGGCCGGGATGTCCGTGCGCTGACCGGTATTGATGATCATTCTGCCATCTCCCTGAGGACCCGGTCCGCATCATCCTGGATCAGGATGGACCTTTCCCGGATCTCCTCCGGCACACCCTGCCTGTCCATCCCGATGGAGGCATAGGTGGCCTCTTCGTTCTCATACACCTGCTGCCAGAAGCTGTACTTGATGATCCCCGGCGTGTTGTAGCCGACGCCGAGCTCCAGGTACAGGACCTTCTTCCGTGCATGGTCCCGCATGAAGGCGGCATACCGCTTCGAGGCGCGCTTCCAGCCCTCATCCTCCACGAAGGTGTCGTCGATCCTCAGGTTCGTGGTGAGCGGCCGGCCGCACCTTGGGCAGAAGGGCACAAGGCTCTTCGGAACCTGCATGAGCAGTTTCTCTCCCTCGGGCGGCAGCAGCTCATGGTGTTCCCCGATCGAAAAGCCCTGGGACAGGACCATCTGACGAACGGTATCAAAGTTATCGTAGGTTCCCTGGTGGCAGGGCCCTGAGCACTGGAAGAGCCCGTAATCGCCCTGCGTGTAGAAAAGGCGTTCCTTTGCGAAGCCCGCCCTCTGAAAGCAGTGGTCCACGTTGGTGGTGATGACAAAGTAGTCCTTCTCCCGGACCAGCCTATACAGGACCTCATAGGTGTCCTTCGGCGCATCCATATAGCGGTTCAGATAGATATTCCGGCTCCAGAACGCCCATGTCTCCTCCCCGGAGGAAAAGTCGCAGAAGCCGCCCGTATACATGTCGTGAAAGCCGTAGACGGCCTCAAAGTCACCGAAGTATTTCCTGAACCTCGCCCCGCCGTACTCATACCCTGCGGCTGTGGAAAGACCTGCGCCGGCACCGATCACGACGGCATCTGATGAGAGGATTGCCTCCCGGAGCTTCTTTACATCTGTTTCCATTCTGTTACCTCCCCATTCCTTTAAGGCGCTGCACAGAGCATACCACAAGCACTCCCGTCCTGAAAGTCTGTGCGCCGCAAAGAAACGCCATACACCCATGGCGTTCCCTCATGATTTCAGATCAGGCTCTCACACCATCTGTTCGAGAAGTAGTACCAGGTGCAGATCAGGATCGCGCTGATCGTCCCCGTGGGCGTCGAGATGCCGACGCCCGTGATTCCAAGGTCCAGCACCCGAACGCAGAAGTAGGCCACCGGTACCCGTGCGACCACCGATGACACGATGGACGGGATCATGGTGAACATGGTGTGTCCGGAGCCGTTGCACAGGGCATTGAGCGGGAAGATGAGCGCGGTCAGAATATAGTCGAGGCTGGTGACCCTCAGATAGGCAAGGCCCTGCATCAGGACCTCCTCCTCCCCCGCGAGAAGCCCGAGGAGCGGCAGGGCGAAGACCTGCACCACGATGAAGGCCGCGATACCGATCACAAGGGAAAGACGGATCGCGTTTCTCAGGGTATCCCTTGCCCGCTCGAAGTTTCTGCTCCCCACGTTCTGGCCCACCATGGAGGAGGCAGCTGACCCGATGGCGGTGGCCGGCATCTGGCACACGTTGTTGATCTTCCCTGCCACCGCGACGCCTGAGGCCGCGCTGACACCGAGGGAGTTGGTGAGGGACGACACCATGAGAAAGCCGCCCGAGACCACAAAGCTCTGCACGGCACCTGGGAGCCCAAGCCGCAACACAGCGATGGCCTTGTCCTTCCTCAGGCGGAAGGTGGAGGGCCGCACGTCGATCCCGGATCCGATCCTGTGAAGGTAGAAACCAAACCCCAGCATGGACATAGCCTGGGAGATGACGGTCGCAAGGGCTGCACCCTGAACGCCCATGTGCATGGTACCCACGAACAAAAGGTCCAGCACGATGTTGATCACGCACGAGGCCACACCGAAGTACATGGGCGTCCTGGAATCGCCCATGCCCCGCAGGACAGAGGCCATGGCGTTATAGCCGAAGACAAAGAGGGAGCCCAGGGTGCAGATGGAAAAATACGCCCTCGCATCCCGGAAGATCTCCTCCGGCGTGTTCAAAGCCCGGAGCAGCTGCGCGGAAAAGAGCAGGAGGAGCGCTGTCGAGACCGCGGCCAAGATGGCGGCCATGGCAAACACCGTGCTCACGGTCTCCTGCACGTCCCTGTCGCTCTTTCTCCCGGTGTACTGCGACACCATGATGGCCCCGCCGTTGCACAGTGAGATAATACAGGCGGTCATCGACCACGTGAGGTTCCCCGCAATGGAGGTGGCGGCTATGCCCTGGTTTCCCAGGACAGCACCCACCACCTTGATGTCCGCAATGTTGTAGAGGGACTGAATCAGGCTGGTCAGAAAAAACGGGATTGAGAAGCGGATCATCTCGCTTCTTATGTTCCCCTTCGTGAAGTCGTACGTGCTCATGCCAGCCACCTTCCGATCTCTGCGTCTTTATGTCTTCAAGTCATGTCCTGTCCGGGCATAAGACAGATCAGGCCAGATAGTACCATCTGTCATGTCCGTCTACAACACCTGCACTGGAAGTTTTGATCCTGACAGGAGTTTTCCCTTTCATCCAGAACTATATTCGTCGAACCCCTATTTCCCTATAGTGATTCAACCTTTCAGGAGGATCCACATGGAAATCAGAAACAGCAGCTTTATCACCGTCTCCCGGGATACCGGGGATACAGCACCCGTCTTCCGGTGCCGCTTTGGTGCCACGAAGCCCGTCGCATCCGCCTGCCTTGAAATCACAGCCCTCGGCGTCTATGACGCAAGGCTCAACGGACAGAAGGTCGGCGAATTTGTCCTTGCCCCCGGCTGGACCAGCTACGACCACCGTCTGCAGGAGCAGTCCTATGATGTCACGCAGCTCCTTAAAGAGAGCAACGAGCTCCTCGTGACTGTGGGCCGCGGATGGTTCCGCTCCCCCATCCCCGGCTGGATGGACTCGGAGGACAAGCAGAGAAGGCTCCATCAGCCCTGCGGCCTGATAGCCGCCCTCAGGATCGAGTACGGTGACGGCACGGGCGAGGTCATCCGCACGGACAACGGCTGGGACTGGGCCGAGAGCCCCGTCCGCTTCAGTGAGATTTACGATGGCGAGACCTATGATGCCAGTTTCGTGCCCGTATCCTTTGAGCCCGCCGTGCCCCTTGAGTGGTCCAAAGACATCCTGATTCCCCAGGAGGGCGAGGAGATCAGGGAAACGGAGCGCATTTCTGCAAGGCGAATCTTCCAGACGCCCGCCGGCGACACCGTCGTGGACTTTGGCCAGGAGGTCACGGGCTACGTGGAGTTTTCCGCGGATGCCAGGCAGGGCGACCGGGTCCTCTTTGATCACGCAGAGGTCCTGGACGCCGACGGGAACTTCTACAATGCCAACTACAGGAGCGCGAAGGCGCGGGTGGAGTACACGTGCAGGGAAGGCCGCCAGACCTGGCACCCGGGCCTCACCTTCTTCGGCTTCCGCTACATCCGCCTCCTCTCCTTCCCGGGCACCCCCAAAAAGGAGGACTTCACGGCCATCGTGGTGCACTCAAGTCTTCAGCGCACCGGGTGGCTGAAGAGCGGAAACCCGGAGCTCAACCAGCTCGTCTCCAACATCGCCTGGGGTCAGCGGGGCAACTTCCTGGACGTGCCCACCGACTGCCCGCAGCGCGACGAGCGCCTCGGCTGGACCGGGGATGCGCAGGCGTTTGTCAGGACGGCAAGCTATCTGTTTGACGTGGAGAAATTCTTCAGAAAGTGGCTCCACGATATGGCAGCGGACCAGTATGCGAGCGGTGAGATCGGCCAGGTGATCCCGGACGTGATGCCGCAGCGCGATTCCTCCAGCGCCGCCTGGGGCGATGCCGCGACCATCTGCCCCTGGCAGATCTATGAGACCTACGGGGACAGAGCGGTCCTTCAGGACCAGTTTGAGTGCATGCGCAGATGGGTCGACTACATCACATCCGTGACGAAGACCGAGAACATGTGGACCGGTCACTTCCACTTCGGCGACTGGCTGGGCCTTGATGCACCGGAGGGGAGCTACAAGGGATCCACGAGGGAGGACTTCATCGCGACGGCCTTCTATGCCCACTCCACCTCCCTCGTCATCCGGGCGGGGAAGCTCCTCGGGAAGGACGTGGCCGGGTATGAGGCGCTCTATGGCCGCATTGTGTCTGCCTTCCGGAAAGCCTTCCCCGAGTACCTGACCCAGACAGAGCACGTCCTGGCGGCGCATTTTCATCTGGCAGTGGACCCGAAGAAAACGGCAGATGCCCTCGCGGACATGGTCCGTCGCGATGGAACACAGCTCAAAACGGGCTTTGTCGGCACGCCCTATCTCCTTCACGTGCTCACGGACTATGGCCATGCGGACCTCGCCTGGGACCTGATGCTCCGGCGAGAGTACCCCGGCTGGCTCTACCCCGTCACCATGGGCGCCACTACCGTGTGGGAGCACTGGGACGGCATGAAGGCGGACGGCAGCTTCTGGTCGACCGACATGAACTCCTTCAACCACTACGCCTACGGTGCGGTGGCGGACTGGCTGTTTGAGAAGGCGGCCGGCATCTGCCATGACGACGAACACCCGGGCTTTAACGAGCTCATCTATGCCCCGCATCCGGACCGCCGCCTGGGCTTCCTCCAGACAAGGCTGGACACACGGCACGGCACGATCCGGGCACAGTGGACCTGCGGGCAGGACGGCATCCGCTATGAGCTCACGACGCCCGTGAGGACGAGGGTCATCCTCGGCGGAAAGGAAACGCTGGTAGAAAAGGGTACCTACACCTTCTGGCAGGAAGAAAAGGATGCATGACATGCGAAGCATACAGATCAACGAAGGCTGGAACTTTGGCCCTGGCACGCCGGATCCCCGGGCACATCTCACACGGGAGCCTGGAGGGCGCGCCGTGCGGCTCCCCCACGACTACATGATCGAGGGAAACGTCTGTCCGGATGCACCCTCCGCGGCGGCCAGCGGGTACTACAACGCCGGCGTCGCCTGGTACATGAAGGAGATCGAGATCCCGGAGGGGTGGGCAAACGATCAGGTTTACCTCCGCTTTGACGGTGCCATGATGAATGCCACCGTGGAGGTCAACGGGGACAAGGTGTGTCTCCATCACTACGGGTATACCCCCTTTGCGGCCGACATCACGGATAAGGTGTACCCGGGTGAAAAGAACCGCATCACCATCACCGTGAACCCCAGCATGCAGCCGAACTCCCGCTGGTACTCAGGTGCCGGCCTCTTCCGCGGGGTCGAGCTGGTGCACACACCCAAGGTCCACCTGACCTTCGGCGGTGTGTCTGCATACACGAAGAAGATCGAGTACGCAGAGGACGGCACGACCGGGACGGCCTATCTGCAGGTGTCAGCCGAGGTAAAGAACGAGCTTTCAGAAAACCGCATCGCCGATGTGACCTTCTCTCTTCTGAGGGATGACACCGGGGAAACCGTGAAGGAGAGCAAAACCCTCGTGCAGGCGGAGCCCCTTTCCACCGCCCTCGCCCGGATGACGCTGACCGTGGATGAACCCCTCCTCTGGTGTGCCGAGACACCGAACCTCTATCGCCTTCAGGTGCGTGTCCGGGAGAAGGGCACCTACAAAACGCACATGGTACCAGTCAGCACACCCACGGAGGACACGGACGAGGTCCTCTTCGGTATCCGCACCGTGGAGGCGGACGTGAAGCACGGTCTTCGGATCAACGGACAGACCGTGAAGCTTCGAGGCGGATGCCTCCACCACGACAACGGCGTGATCGGTGCCGTCTCCCTGTACGACGCAGAGGTCCGGAAGGTCCGGATCCTGAAGGGCATCGGCTTTAATGCCATCCGGACCACCCACAATCCCCCGTCGGCCGCGCTCATTGAGGCCTGCGACCGGGAGGGCATGTACGTCTTCGACGAAGCCTTTGACGCCTGGGGCATGGGCAAGCAGCCCGGGGACTACAACCAGTTCTTTGAGACCGACTGGGAGGAAGACCTTTCCGCCTTTGTCCGAAGGGACCGCTGCCACCCGAGCGTCATCATCTGGTCCACCGGCAATGAGATCACCGAGCGCGCAGGCCTTGGCCGCGGGTATGTGTGGGCCTCGCGCCTGGCAGAGGCTGTGCGCTCCCTCGATCCCAGCCGCCCCGTTTCCAACGGGATCTGCTCGTTCTGGAACGGGCTTGACGATCACCTGATGGGTGCCCAGATGAAAAAGGACCAGGCCGCGGCCGGGCAGCAGAACGCAGACATCTCAGGCAAGGGCGACCGAATGTGGGAAGAATACACGGAAGGTTTTGCTGGTGGCCTTGACATAGTGGGCTACAACTACATGGAGGGCAAGTACGGGCAGGATCACGGGCTCTTCCCGGAGCGCGTCATGCTCGGCAGTGAAAACTATCCGCGCGAGGTGGGCATGCACTGGCCCATGATCGAAAAAACGCCCTATGTGATCGGTGAGTTCACCTGGACCGCCTGGGACTACATCGGGGAAGCCGGCATCGGCAAGGGTGCCTTCCTCGAGCCCGGTGATCCGCGCATCCAGAATCCATGGGCCCTCATGGCCTCCACCTACCCCTGGCGGACCGCAGATGACGCGGACGTGGATATCTGCGGGCATGTGCTCCCCCAGGGCGTGTACCGGAGCATCGTGTGGGGCAGCGGGAAGACGGCCGTGTTCTCCTATGAGCCGCAGGCGACCGGTAAGGTCGAGGTCCTCTCCCCCTGGGGCTTCCCGCAGGTGCGCTCCTGCTGGAACTGGCAGGGCTTCGAGGGCCAGACGGTCCGCGTGCTGGCCTTCAGCCAGGCAGAGGAAGTGGAGCTCCGCCTGAACGGCAGATCCGTCGGCAAAATCCGGCAGGGCGACAGCATGGTCCACGGCATGCCCTGCACCGTCCTCTTCGAGGTCCCCTATGAGGCTGGAAGGCTGGAGGCCATCGGGTACACGGACGGCTGCGAGGTTTCCCGGGGATACCTTCAGACCACCTCCCCTGTACAGGAGATCCGCCTCACCGCGGAAGCCTCCGGCAAAGAGCTTACCTATGTGGACGTGGAGCTGGTGGACGATTCCGGCGCCGTGGTCCCGGATGCAGATATTCAGCTGCAAGCGCATGTGGACGGTCCCGCCGAGCTGCTGGGTTTTGGCAGCGGAAACCCCATCACCGAAGAAAACTATTGCACGGGTGCCTTCACAAGCTACCGCGGGCGTGCCCTTGCCGTCCTGAGGACGCGTGGACAGACAGGCAAGGTCAAGCTCACCGTATCCGCAGTCGGCCTTCCGGATGCAAGCATCCGCATGTCAGCACCGGACAAAGAGAAAGAAAAGGAATGATATGAACAATACGCACAATGCCCTCCCGGATGTTCAGCTGGCCCCGGATGCGGACCCTGAGCAGTACCTGAAGGACATGGCACGAAAAGACAATGTTCTCTCCGTCGATGACCGGTTCGTCCTGCGCGACGGGCAGCGCCACCCCTTTGCCGTCATCTGCCCCGGCGGCGGCTACGGCATCGTATGCTCCTTCATCGAGGGTGTGCCCTACGCTCGAAGGCTCAACGAGAAGGGCATCTCTGCCTTCATCGTGTACTACCGTGTCGGGGAGGAAGCCCGCTATCCGCACCCGCAGGAGGACCTGGGGCAGGCAGTGAAAGCGATTCTTTCAAAGAAGGACGAATACATGCTGGATGCGGAGCACTTCTCCGTCTGGGGATCCTCCGCAGGAGGGCATCTGGCTGCGAGCTTTGGCACGGACAACATGGGATACCTGTCCCGAAAGCTGCCAAAACCAGAGGCCATCGTCCTGGCCTACCCGGTGGTCAGCATGGCGCGGGAGATCTCGGAGAAAGGTACCCACGGGAACCTCCTTGGCGAGCATCCCACGCGGGAGATGGAGGAGGAAACCAGCGTCGAGCGCCATGTCACCAAAGACTTCCCGCCCACCTTTATCTTCTGCGGACTGAGCGATCAGGCGGTGAAGCCGGAGAACACGCACAGACTGCTCGCCGCCCTGAGAGCAAGCGATGTCCCCTGCGATTCCTTCCTGGTACCAGGGGTTGACCACGGCGTTGGTCCCGCCACCGGCACCCCGGCAGAGGGCTGGATAGATGGGGCCGTCGATTTCTGGATGAAACAGAGGGCACAGCCCTGACAGCAAACACGGCACGGTCGATGAACCGACTGTGCCGTGTTTGCATATGGATTTTGTCAGCATCCTGTATCCTCAGGTTTCTCTTTTCTTCCCGTCCACTTCCCCCAGAATTCTGAGAAAGAGCCGGTTCACCGTGTCCCAGTCGTTCTCTCTGTCCTCCGGGAAGCTCGCAAGGATCGACTTCTGGCGCGTGAGCTCTGATTGGAGAAACGCCTGGAGCTCCGGAATCTGCGGGAGCTTCTCCCCCTCCGTGGTCACCCTTTTGATCTCCAGGAGGTGGCGGATCGCGCTCATCAGGTCCTCCGGCAGCTCCATCCTGAGAAGATCCTCAAACGGGACGGGCGGGCAGGCATGGAAGGAGAGAATATAGCAGTTTGCCAGGAGCGGCCGCAGGGCATAGAGGCACTTCTTGTAGCTGACCGTCTCCCCCCTCAGGTGCTCCTCGAAGGTGCGCCTGGCAAGACCGTAGTAGTGGTACATGGCCGCCTTCTCCCGGAAAAAGGACGATGCGGAAGACGCGATCTCACGCCATTCTTCCGATGTTCTGTACACGATGGGCGATCCGATCCACTCAAAGACGTTTGCATTGCTCCTGTGAAGGTGCTGGAGCACCTTGCTCACATCCCAGCCGTTGATATCCAGGACACCGTCGTTCACCCACTCGATCACGTCCGGTCGCCTGTCCAGACGCAGGTAATCCCGCGGCTTTTTCACATACACGAACCGTACATCGAAGTCGCTGTCCGGCGAGGCAAAGCCCCAGGCCCGGCTGCCGGACTCCAGGGCATAGAGGATCCGGACACCGTGGTGCTCCTCGATCTTCGAGAGCTCCTTCAGGATCTTCTCTGTCATGTGTCTCCCCCTCGGCTTATGAAAGGCTCAGCTTAAAAAATCTCAATGGATGCACGGTTCACGCGCTCCACAAACCGCCCGACCGCATCCATGTCCGGGGCATCCGGCAGTGTGGTGTGATCTGCCGCCTCATGGAAGCGCCGCTGCACCATCTCCAGGACCTCGTAGAATTCCCGGTTCATGGTCCCGTCAGATTCCAGAAAGCCGCCGTTTCGGATGCGCATCAGCAGCGGCAGATCCTCCTGCCTGCAGGTGATGATCTCGTGCTTTTCCAGGATGTCGGTGGCGGTCATCAGGAGACGGACCAGGTGCATGGCGTGCTTGCACAGGTGGTTCGCGTCCTTCTTGTGATTCCTGTGTCCGACCTTGTCATAGTCGCGCAGCACGTTGTGCAGCGTCTCGAGAAGCCCGCCTGCGTCCCGAAGCCCCATGTGCGAGGCATGGATATCCAGGAAGATCTCCTTCTCGAGTTCTTCCCTCCGTCCCTCATCCAGGTAGAGCCGGATCTCGGCCTCCGCGGCATCCCGGTTCTTCCTCCGGTAGTCCTCAAGGGCCCTGGTCGCAGATGCAAGGATGTGTCCCTCGCGCTGTGCCTGCGGGAGTGCATCCCGCGCGATGGCGTTCTGAAGCCGCCGAAGCTGCGCCTCCGCATAGCCCCCGAAGGAGTGGATCACGCGCTTTGAAAGGAAGATGGTCTGATTTCTCAAAAGCTCCTCCCCGAGCGGGGAGAGCATCAGGTACTTGTCCCGGGGAAGCCCGATGACCTCCATGCTGTTGGGGTTCGCATCCAGGAGAAGGCGCACAAACTTGTTGAACCCGTAGACCACGGTGTCCGTGGACTCATCCGCATACTGCTCAAACGCCGTGAGTCCCAGGATGTCCGAGGGCCGCTGCAGGGCAACACCCCGAAAGTCCACATCGCTGCCTTCCCGGTTCGTGCCGTATCCGTAGCTGCCGGATAGCCCCAGCAGCATAACGCGGTCCCCCAGGTGATGGTTCTCCCTCAGGAAGTCGTAGGCCGGCGATGCAAGGAGCCTCATAAAGTCCGGTATCATGCCATCACCTTCCGAAACGCAGACTGACGTACTTTTCCTCAAACGCATCGGCATGCGATGCATCCGGGCCGTCCCGCCACAGGTCGTCCGCGACGTCCTCGATGAGCGGAAGAAGCTCCAGCTGTGTCATGTACTTTGTCGGGATCCCGCTTTTGCCGATCTGTGCGCCCACCAGGTTGCCCGCAATTGCGCCCGTGGAATCGCTGTCCCCCTTGTGGTTGACGGCTGCGATAAGGGCCCTCTCCATGTCCCCTTCGTACTTCATGGCACAGTACACCGCGATGGCCAGCGCCTCGTCCCCGACCCAGCCCTCGCCGAGTGCGTGGATTGCGGAGAGGGTATCCGTGTCCTTTCCCGCAAGGTCTGTGGCCTTCTCCATGAGGCTGAGGAAGGCGTCACGGTCCGTGCTCTCGGGGAAGACGCGGCGGATGCTTCCGAGAGAAGCTTCCACGGCGGTGCGCATGTCTGCCCCGTCCTGGGCAAGCAGGAAGATGAGCTGTGCGAGGGAGAAGCCCGGCAGCCAGCCCAGCATGTGCCCATGCGTCAGTGCTGCCGCTCCTGCGCCGAGCAGGCCAACCTCGTCCAGGCTCGTGCCCCTGTCACAGAAAAACAGCCCGATCGGGGCCACACGCATGACACCGCCGCAGCCCTTGCTGTTGTTGATGGGCCTGTTGATCCGTCCCCCGCCGCCCTGAGAGAGCGCATTCAGACAGGTGTTGCCCGGTGCACGCAGGCTGTAGAGCCCCGGGCAGTTGCCGAGCCAGGCAACGTGCGGAGTCTTCGACGGATCGTACCGTTGTTTCTGTGTCGTCAGCCAGTCGAGGTATGCCCCGTTGATGGGCTCCGCCAGCTCCTGGATGTTGTCCAGCCCCACGCCGTGCGCATGCCCGTACACGAGGCCCACGGCCGTGAAGAGCGTCATCTGTGTGTCATCCGACATCATCGCTTCACCGTTTCTCAGTTCAAACTGTGTGATGCCGTCCTGTCCATAGCGCCGAAAGATGGCTTTCTCGTCCATAAATTCTACGGGGTAGCCGAGCGCATCCCCTGCGGCGCCGCCGATGAGGCACCCGCGAAACTTATCCAGATCACGCATGTACATGCCCTCCCGATCCTCTTTGGAGTTTGATTAGCACCATTTTACACGGAGGAGGCCTTCTTTCAATGGAGAAAGCAGCCCCGTTTTCAACTTGTAGGCTAATTTGGGGCCATTGGGGCACTTTTCCCTTTCCATCCGGCCGGGCGGCGGCTATACTGGTTTTCACAAAGATCCGGAACAGATTCCTGTGAAAGGCGCATGGATCCATCCGGATCTTTCCGGGACCGGAATGACAGACGGAGGAAGCCACACATGATCTATATCACCGGCGACACACATGGGGAGTTTGGCCGCGTGGAGTACCTCTGTAACACCACGAAGACCTCCAAGGATGACATCCTCATCATCCTCGGGGATGCCGGTATCAACTTCTATGGAAACTGGCGGGACGAGCTGAAAAAAGAGAAGCTCCAGTCCCTTCCCCTCACGGTCTTTTCCATCCACGGGAACCACGAAAACCGGCCGGATAATATCCCCTCCTACCATCTCTCGACCTGGCACGGCGGCATGGTCTGGCGCGAGGAGAAGTACCCGGACATCCTCTTTGCCCGGGACGGAGAAGTGTATGACATGGACGGTCTTCGGACCATCGCCATCGGCGGGGCCTACAGCGTGGACAAGGTCATCCGCCTCTTGCGCGGCTACCCCTGGTGGCCGGATGAGCAGCCCTCGGAGGCGGTCAGAAGGCGTGTGGAGGAGAAGCTGGATCAGATGAGGTGGGAGGTGGACGTGGTGCTCTCCCACACCGTGCCCCTGAAATACGAGCCCGTGGAGGTCTTTCTGCCCGGCATCGACCAGCGGACCATCGATAAATCCACGGAGACATGGCTTGGCACCATCGAGGACCGGCTCTCCTATCGCCGCTGGTATTGCGGACACTACCACACGGAGAAGGAGATGAACCGCATCACCATGCTCTTTGAATCCGTCCGGCCATTCCGGGCATGAAAGCAAAAAGATCACAGGAGGTAAGTCAGATGACAGACAAAAAAGAGCGCCTCAGGGAAATCTTTGAGGACACCCAGGCGTTTTATGAGACAGACCCGTTTCTTGAATATCGCGTGGGTGTGAGCCGAAAGAGCACTCGGCTCTTTGGTCCCGGCCTGGTGCCGCAGCTCCCGGAGCCGCATGATCGCCCGGCATACGTCTGTGTCACCCGGCGCAAGTCCTTTGAGGCGGCGATGCGCCAGCATGCCGTTCACCCGCGCTGGCGCATCACCGTGCTGAACTTTGCATCCGCGACCCGGCCCGGCGGCGGGGTCAAAAACGGAAGCAGTGCTCAGGAGGAGAGCCTGTGCCGCTGCTCCACACTCTATCCCACCCTCGACCAAAGGTGGCTGTGGCAGCAGTTCTACGATGTGAACCGTGCGCTCCATGACAACCGGCACACGGACGCCTGCATCTACTCACCGGGCGTGGTCATCTGCAAGACGGATGAAGCCTTCCCGCAGCGCCTGGATCAGGAGGACTGGGTAACGGTGGACATCATCTCATGTGCCGCGCCGAATCTCCGGGAAATTCCCGGCAACATGTACAATGTGGACAGAGGGCCGTCCATCCGGCTCTCCTACGGGGAGCAGGTGGATCTCCACGTCCAGCGGGCACGGCACATCCTGCAGGTTGCAGCTGCCTGCCGCACCGATTTCCTGATTCTCGGCGCCTTTGGATGCGGTGCCTTCCAGAATGATCCAGGGGCCGTGGCGGAGGCATACCGAAAGGCGCTTCCCGACTTCCTTCCCTACTTTGAGGAGGTGGAGTTTGCCGTCTACTGCCGTGGCAGCGAAACCGAGAACTACGAGGCCTTCCGGCGGGCATTCAATGCCTGAGGGCGATCCCGGCGCAGACCAGGCACATATCGGTCGGGCGTCTGCGGGATGCCACTGAACGCTTGCGAGCTGGCAGGCCATCATGACCGGACCGCCAGCATGAATCCGAATGCAGCCAGCACGTGATACGCTCCTATATTATTCCGTCCAGGTAGATTCGGCCTCTCCTGTCATGCACGGGAGAGGCTTTTTCAGACCTTTCTGTGGCAGTCACGCCAGTCATTCCGGATGGATCATCTGGATTCCCTCACGGCACAGGCATGATGAGGGCACGAACTTCAGGGGGCCCTGTCACGGTTTTCCAGGGGGCTATAGCCGCGGAACGGGAACCATTGTACAGCTGATTTGCTTTTTCATCCTATGCTGGTATACTCCAGGAGCAATTGTCCGGACATATTCGGTGGCATCTGAGCAGAAAGGATGAAAGCACATGGAATGCAGAGAAATCTTTGACCGCGGTCTCAAGTTTCACCACTACTGTAACACCGCCTATCCCCTGCGCCCCAATTCCCTCGCAAAGTACGAGGTACACGGCGCCGAGGCCGTCTCAGACCTCATCCGGGAAAACATCTCGCAGCAGAAGGAGCTGTGCCTGTATGTTCATGTGCCCTTCTGCCAGGCCAGGTGCAGGTTCTGCGAGTACGTGGTCCTGGACGGTCCCGAGGAAGGCGATCAGGAGCGGTATGTTGATCATCTCCTCATGGAGATCGAGATGTACCGAGGCATCATCGGTGACAAGCCCATCGTGGGATATGACCTTGGCGGCGGCACGCCTTCCTACCTGAGCACGGATCAGCTGAAGAGGATCACGGATGCCATCGACCGGTTCCAGCTGCAGGACGGTATCTACAAGAGCGTCGAGACCACGCCCGTCATCGCGGCGAAGGATCCGGACAAGATCCGGGCCATCCGGGAGATGGGCTACAACCGGATCTCCATGGGCTTTCAGACCGTGTCCGAAAAGCTGCTCCAGTCCCTCGGGCGTGAGGGCTCCCGCTCCATCTATGAGCAGGCCGTAGATAACGTGCGCAAGGCGGGCTTCGACCGGCTGAACATCGACCTCATGTACGGCTTCCTGAACCAGTCCGACGAGGACTTTGCCAACACGATCCGCTACACGATTGCCCTGGGACCGGAGTTCATCACCCTCTACCGAAACCGCTACAAGGGCACGAAGCTGGAGGCAGAATCCCAGGGTGTCACCCTCTACAAGGTGAACCGCCAGTACGATATCGCCTACAGGCTCCTCAGGGAGGCCGGATACATCGCCAACAACGGGAAGAACACCTTCAGCCGTCTTGAGGGAGACATGGGCACCTCCTCCTACCTGACAAAGCGGGTCATTGACGCCACCTCCTATGTGGGCTTCGGTCTCGGCGCACAGTCCTTCGTGGGCAACTACCTCGCCTACAACCTCGGCTGTGCAGACCATAAGCTGCAGAAGTACTTTGCGGCCCTTGAAAAGGGCGAGTTCCCCATCAATGACATTGCCGACATGCCCCTCGAGGAGGTCCGCGCCAAGGCGATCTCCGTCATGTTCTACTTCGGCTTCATCTCGATGAAGGCCTACAGGGCAAGATTCGGAGAAGACTTCCGGGACGTGTACAGAGCTCAGATCGACTACCTTCAGAAAAACAGCCTCATGGAGTTTGTGGACGAGGACACCTTCATGCTGACCGACTACGGCGCGGCACACCTCTACGGCATCATCCCCCTGTTCTACTCAGATCGGAGCATTGATGAGATGTTCCAGATGTCCGACCGCTGGCTCAACGACAAGAAAGGCGAAGAAATCTACCTGGAAAAGTATGACCGCAAGCAGTTCGATGCCCCATCCGTGGCCGTCGACCTGATCGTCCTCAGTCAGGACAGTTCAAAGATTCTGCTGATCACCCGTGCAGAGCATCCCTTCGTCAACCATCTGGCACTGCCTGGCGGCTTCTACCGGCCCGGCGACGAATCCCTGGAGGCCGCCGCTTCACGTGAGCTCCTGGAGGAGACCTCCGTGCCGCTTCAGATTACAGAAAAGGACCTTGTGAAGGTCACGTCCAATAAGAACCGGGATCCCAGAGGCTGGGTCATCAGCGTGGCATACAGGGTCTTCGTGGACGAACACGCGGTCAGGCCCATCGCCAACAGCGATGCCATCCGCGCCTCCTGGTACGAACTGAAAGATCTGAAAAAGGACGATCTTGCCTTCGATCACTACGACATCATCCGATACGGCATGTCCAGGTGATGTGCCGCACAATCAGCAGACGTTCGGGCTGAACCCGTACGTCTGCGTTTTTTCTTTCAAAAATATCCCGGTCCCTGTAAGATTCCGTTCAGACGTGCGTCAAATAAGGGAAAGGAGGGGCACAGAAATGCGTACTGGGGACTTTGATGACATCTACCGGACCTACTTTGATCCGGTCTACCGGTATGTGCTCTCCCTTTCCGGAGATCCGCATGTCGCGGAGGAGATCACCCAGGAAACCTTCTTCAAGGCGCTGCGTTCGCTCGATCAGTTTCGGGGAGAGAGCAGCATCAAGAGCTGGCTGTGCACCATCGCGAGGAACCAGCTCTATACTGAGGGAAGGAAAAAGAAAGGGCAGCCGCTGGATGGCGCACTTGAGCTTCCGGACACATCCCCGGGGCCGGAGGAATCGATCCTGCGCCAGGATGAGAGCATGCACATCCACCATCTGCTGCATCGCCTGGATGAGCCGTACCGGGAGGTCTTTACACTCAGGACGCTCGGCCAGCTCAGCTTCCGCGACATCGGAGAAATCTTTGACAGAACAGAGAACTGGGCCTGCGTGGTGTACCACCGCGCCCGTGCAAGGCTCAAAAAGGAAATGGAGGAATCAAGATGAGCTTACCATGTGCCGTTGTCCGGGATCTGCTCCCGCTGTATGCAGAGAAGCTGACGGAGGACGAGACGGATAAGCTGATTCATGAGCACCTGCAGACATGCCCCGACTGCCGGAGAAAGCTTCAGGAGATTGAGACAGGGCCGGAGGCTTCTACCGATGCTGAAAGGCCCCTCAGGGAGCTGAAAAAGGAGATCGGCAGGCGCCGCCTGCTGTCCGCGATCGCCGCGGCGCTGCTTGTGTTCGTTTCAGTCTATGTGTACTTCTATCACGAAACCAGCATGCAGCTCATTCCCTGGCAGGACGGCCTGATTGAGGTCCGCGGCATCGAGCAGCGGTCCTATGAGGACGTCTTCGGAAATGCAGGTGCATCCGCAGAGCACGAGGATTCCCTCGACGTGCTGGTGCTTCAGCTGGACGGCATTGTCAACGGAACACATGAGTCCGTGTTTGCGGACGATGACGGTACGCATACCATGCTCCTGCAGGCCTGGAGCTCGTACCATAACATCAGTTCTCTTCTGAGAAACCACCACGAGATGGTCCTGTATCCCGTCCCGGAGCGGCTCATCTACACGGCCGGCGGCCAGCAGCAGCTTTTATGGGGTGAGCCGATGAACGGGGGTGCGGAAATTCTCCCGCGACTCGCCCTTGCATTCTATCTTCTTTGGGCCGCGGGGCTTTGCGTGCTCACAGGCGCGGTCTGGTTCTTCCTCAGGAAGAAGCCCTTCAGCTGGATCCCCCGGCAGGTGTTCCTTCTGTGTCTTTCCTATGTGGTATCCCACGCCCTCATCCTCGGCACCCGCACGGAAACCTTCTTCATGGAAAAGGACTTCATGAGCATCCTGCTGGTCGCCTGTGCCCTGTTTGCGTTTTTGTCCGTTGCCTGGCAGATCTTTCTCCAGCAGAGGAAGCAGTAGTCTGTGCCGGCAACCACCTATCTGTCATGCATGATCCGGTTCTTCATAGCGTGCCACAGGAAATGACCACCCGAATCGCTGCGGCATACAAATACCCTCCGGCGGGACTGAATATCAGGCCCCACCGGAGGGTTTTGTGTCAGAAACCGCCGCTGCCCTCCACCTTCCAGCCGATCTCAGGACCATAGTCCCGGACGGAGATGTAGGTGAAGCCTGCGTCGTAGTGATGGTACCCGTTGTCGTCATCATACTCGGGCGCCGCCCTGAGGTTCCGGATCCCCTTCGCTGCCAGGGGCGAATAGCTCTGATCTGCCACCGTCACATACAGCTGATCATCCCTCGCAGAAAGCACACATGCCTGCAGCCAGTGATCGAGCGGCACATAGGTGTTGGCGGCACTTCTGGTTTTCGCCTTTGCCCATGCCTGGATGACCTTCTCGGGCGACATCTTCGCGGCCTTTTTATCCGCTGCGGTCATCGTGTAATGCTCCCTCAGAACTTCTTCCACGGTTTTTCCTGAAAGCACGGTTTCGGGCGTCTCTCCGCGCACCGACAGCATCCACTCTGGCATCTGATCGCAGGTGAGGTAGGCGCCGATCACCCTGTCCTTTTTCCGAAGGACAATGGCGCGCAGAGGAAAGAGGACGGGCAGATTCCCTTCCTCCTCCTTTTCCAGGAAGAATGAAGAGAAGAGTGCCCCGCGGCAGTGCTCATATGTTCCATAGATTTCTGCCGTGATCGTCTGGCCCCCGTATTCCGTCAGATCCCAGCCGCCGTCCCGAAGGAAAGGGTCCACATAGGAAAAGTACGTTCCCACGGCGCTTGAGGTTTTGCACTCCAGCTTCTTTGGCAGCTTGATGCTCAGATCCCTGATATGGTAGGCGGGGGTATAGCCACTGCCTGCAAAGAGGGCCGCCACGTCCTCCGGCACCGAGAAGGAAAGCTTCGTCTTCCGCCCGAGGTTCAGCTCCGTGATGTGGAGAATCATCATGCCCGCCATGCGGTCAAAGGGATAGACGGTGTCATCGATGATCAGGACATAATCGCTCACTTCATTGAGCTGAACATCCACCCGGTACGCTCGCCCTTGAAGCTCCATCGTGACGGCGGAATAGGTCGGATGGTATTCGCTGACCGGTTCCTGTGTCAGGGCCTCCTCCACGCACGATTGCAGCCTGGCTGCGATCTCCCGGCTGTCGATGGTGAGGCTTTTCACCTCATTTGTCCAGTCGGTCCAGGAAAGCCTGTCCTCACATCGTGCCTGCGGAAGGGTGAAGAGCAGCAGCAAAAGAAGGCAGCAGAATGTGAAGCAATGCATCCCGCGGGGCATGAAACCCACCTCCATGCGTTTTTCTGTGGCACCCGTGAACTCCCTGTCATCCAGTATAGCCTTCCGTAGTCCAAAATCAATGGACATCGGTTCCGGCTATGGAAATCGTCACAGACGGCGCATCGCATTCCGGGAGCTCTTCCAGCGCATAGTACTGCGCGCTCTGTACATAGAGATACCTCATACCCGCCGCACGGTCCTTCAGGATCCCTGCATACCTGTCCCGGCTCACAGCCTTGTAGTCCCAGGCGCGGGCTTCCGTGACATCTCCCGCCCCGTCCAGCTGCACCTCCGTGACAAGATAGACACCTTTTGACGCAGAGACCGCGGTTCCAAAGATCGTGATCCCGCTCTCTCCCGCTTCCAGGTCATACAGGCTGAACACCAGTCCGTCAATGGCCATCCGCTTTTGCCATTCGATCCGGCCTTCCCCGGAAACATGACGGATGACTGCCTCCCTGTAGTCGTCATCGCCTGCATGCACAAGAAAGGCCCCGCCCTCTTTGTCCCCCGCAAGACAGCTCCAGCCCCACGGTGCTCGCTCCTCAAGGATGCACGACATGAGGCACCGGCCCTCCCCGGACAGGTGATAGAGCCCCATCAGCGGCGCATCGGTCGTCTCGTTCAGTGACAGGAGCACAAAATACCCGCCACTGTCGTCTTCCGCGCAGTCCACCATGCCGTCAAATGCTACGTCCTCGCCCGTCAGAAAAGGGATGGCGAGGCGCAGGAGCTCCACACCGTCCGGATCCTGCACGACAAGGCAGGCAGGATCCGTGCTCATGTCGATGCCGGCGGCAGAGAGAGAATCCATCACCCGGACATACCGTTTTCCCTGTGCCGCCATCTCCTGCCGGATGGCCCGCTCCTGCTGAACAAAATACGGCTCGTCCGCCAGGCACCAGGAGCATGCTGCCATCGCGATCAGAAGCAGCAACACAGCGGTCACCTTTCTCACGCAAAACCACCTCCTGTGATCTAACGTTTGAAAGGCCGCTTTTCGTGCATTTCCGGAAAGCAGATGGCAGCGCGAAAATGCTTTCCGGCGTCATTTCCCGCAGTAGGCGCGGATGGCCTGATACGCAAACTCTGCCGTGCCATCCCCGCCGCACCTGTCGATGCCCTGTGTGAAGTCCCCGCCGCCTGCGTGCATGAGGCCGAGTCCATACAGGACGTCATCCGAGCAGGTATAGAGGTGCTCCGAGATAAACGCCTGAAGCTTTCGCACCAGATCCTGCGCCTGAGGGCCGGAGGGATCTTCATGCCGAATTTCCCCCATCTCGGCAAAAATGCCCATCATCGCATTGTGGAGCGCGGCATTCTCTGCCTGCGTCCTGCCCTTTGCTTTCTCCTCATACTCCCTGTACTCCGGTGTCTTTCCCCAGGACGCTTTGGCCTGAGCGGCATATTCGTCCATCCTGCTTGTGTCAAACGGTTCAAAATCCATCAGATGCTTCACTCCCATCGCTTTGAGTCCCTGGGCAAGGTCGATCAGGTTCTCGATGTGCTCCTTTTTCAGTTTCAGGAGCGCAATCTGCTGCTCCAGCGCCCTGCCCCTGTCAAAATCCGGACTGTCGATGATCTCCCTGATGTCCTTCAGCGGAAACTCCAGCTCCCGGAACAGGAGAATCTGCTGCAGTCTTTCAAGAGACGCATCATCGTACAGCCTGTAGCCCGATTCGGTGTGCCCTGCGGGATGCAGAAGACCAATGTTGTCATAATACTGTAGTGTGCGTATACTCACACCCGTCATCGCACTCACCTCATGCACCGTCCGCACGCCAGCACCTCCTCATCTGTGACGATGACATGATACGCCATGACGCAGCGTCAGAGTCAAGGCCCAATTTGCATATGATCCAAAATTTCCGGAATCACCGTCATGCCAGGACCTGGACGGCGCCCACACATTTTCCTCACAATTCTGTGCTAAGCTGAAAGGTGCAGAAAAGACAGGACCTGCAGATCATCCTGCTGTCAGAAAAAGGGGCTGCATCGACATGAACGAAGAAAAACGCGCAGGCATTCTCGTGATCGACGATGAGAAAATGATCCGGGAATCGGTCTCGGCCTTCCTGAAGAAACAGGGATATACCTGCCATGCCGCATCCTGCGGCACGGAGGGCCTGATGCTTTTTCAGAAAGGCGGCATCGACTGTGTCCTCCTGGACCTGATGCTCCCCGACATGCCAGGCGAGGAGATCTGCAGGCGCATCCGGGCTCTCTCCGATGTGCCCGTCATCATGCTGACAGCAAAAAACCAGGAGGTCGACCTCCTGAACGGTTTTTCCCTCGGCGCAGACGATTATGTGGTCAAGCCCTTCAGCCTGAGGGAGCTGGAGGCCAGGATATCCGCGGTACTGCACCGCTGGCAGGGCCGGGCAAAGGCGGCGTCTTATCTGCGCTTTGGCGATCTCACCATGGACGAGCACGCACATGCCCTCAAAAAGCGGGGCGTCCCGGTGGATCTGACGCAGGCCGAGTGGAATATCCTCCAGACCCTCATGCGCGACACGAATCGGGTCTTCACCCGGGATGAGCTGATCGAGGCCGCCTTCGGTACAGCCTACGACGGCTTCGACCGGGCCATCGACACGCACATCAAAAACCTGCGCAAGAAGCTGGAGGATGATCCCAAGAGCCCCATCTACATCCAGACCGTCTACGGTCTCGGCTACCGGATGGGAGGTGCGGACAAGTGAAGCGCAGCCTTCGTTTTCAGCTGTCCCTCGGCAACACTCTGATCGTTCTTCTGACCGTGTGCGCCATCTCCCTCTCCGCACGCTTTTTTATCAAGCAGCAGTTTGACCGCTATATCATCAGCCAGCAGAGCGCCCATGCAGCCTCCCTGGCCAGCACCATCTCCGCGCAGTACGGCGGCATCCACATGAGCTGGAACGAGGACTATATCCACGGCTTTGGCATGTACGCCCTGCACGAGGGATACATCATCCGGGTCACGGACCTGGACGGGTGCATCATCTGGGATGCCGAGCATCACGACATGGAGCTGTGTCACGGCGTCATGCAGGATATCATGGAGCGCATCCACACATCCCGCCCGGAGACAAGCGTTCAGCTGATCCATGACCATCTGCCGCTCACGGATGCAGACGGCGAAATCATCGGGTATGCAGACATCCAGTACTATGCCCCCAATTCCTCGCACACAGAGGACTTTGCCTTCCTCAATGCCCTGAACCGCATCCTGCTGCTCACGGGCGCCGTCTCGCTTCTGATGGCCATTCTGATCGGCTTCTGGATGGCCGGGCGGATCGCGCGGCCCATCGCGGCCGTGACAGGGGCTGCCAGGGACGTGTCCGGCGGAAACTATGACCTTGCACTCCCGGATCACGGGCAGTCCACGGAGCTGGACACGCTGACCCGCTCCATCCGCCACATGGCCGAGAGCCTCAAGACGCAGGAGGAGCGCAAGCGCCGCATGACCACGGACATCGCCCACGAACTCCGCACGCCGATCGCCAACATTTCCTCATATCTCGAGGCCATGGCCGAGGGCGTATGGGAGCCAACATCGGAGAGGCTTCAGGAATGCCACCGGGAGGCTCAGCGCATCGCGGGCATCGTGGGACAGCTGGAGACCCTGCACAGGAGCGAGGAGCCTCAGGCGCCGCTGGAGCTTTCCAGCGTGTCTGTCGGTGATCTCTGCCATTCCGTGGCTGCCTCCTTTGCCCGGGCCTTCGAGGAGCATCACCAGACCTGCCGTGTCGAGGGCGAGGATTTCGCCCTTGAGACCGATGCGGGGAAACTGCGCCAGGTGCTCATGAACCTACTGTCCAACGCCATGAAGTACACACCCGATGGAAAGGACATTTCTGTCTCCTTTGCGCACACGGAAAAAAATGCCCGGATCCGCGTGGAGGACCAGGGCATCGGCATCCCGAAGGAGGAACAGGATCTGATCTTTGAGCGTTTCTACCGCACCGACCTCTCCCGAAGCAGAGACAGCGGCGGGGCCGGCATCGGGCTTGCCATCACAAAGGCGCTGGTGGAGCAGCTGGGCGGGGAAATCCATGTGGAGAGCGAGGAGCACCGGGGCAGCACCTTCACCGTGACACTCCCCATGAAAAAATCCTGACATCGTGGTATAGTCAGGAAAGGCAATATACCCCAGGATGCTCCGGGAGGGATTTCGCATGTACGAACTCATAAAGATCACGGATACCTGCTGCTATATTCAGAGTCCCGCAAAGATCGGGCTCATCCTGGCCGAAGGAAACCGGGTGTATCTCATCGACAGCGGCAACGACAGGGATGCCGGAAAGAAGGTCAAAAAGATCCTGGACTCAAACGGCTGGCAGCTCCAGGCCATCCTCAACACCCACTCCCACGCAGATCACATCGGCGGGAACCAGTACCTGCAGGAAAAGACATCCTGCCGGATCTATGCACCGGACATTGAGCGGGCCTTTACGGAGGCTCCCATCCTGGAGCCATCCTTCCTCTACGGCGCCTGTCCATACAGGGAGCTGCGGCACAAGTTCCTGATGGCACAGCCGAGCTCTGTCGAGTCGCTGACGGAAGACTGTCTCCCGGACAGCCTCGAGATCCTGCAGCTTCCCGGGCATTCCTTCCATATGGTGGGCTTCAGGAGCCGGGACGGGATCGTCTATCTGGCCGACTGCCTGTCCAGCGAGGCGACCTTATCGAAATACCAGATCAGCTTCCTCGTGGATGTGAAGGCCTACCTTGAAACGCTGAAGGCCGTGCAGGAGATGGACGCCCGTCTCTTCATCCCATCCCACGCAGAGCCGACGGAGGACATTTCGCCGCTGGCGCAGAAAAACATCGACAAGGTCTATGAGATCGCAGACGCGATCCTTGGGATCTGCAGAGAGCCCCAGGGCTTTGACTCGCTCCTTCAGAATATCTTCCGTCAGTACAGTCTGACCATGACCTTCGAGCAGCATGCACTGGTCGGCAGCACCGTCCGCTCCTACCTCGCCTGGCTCCTGGACGAGGGCCGGATCCAGGCAGTCATTGAGGACAATCAGCTGCTCTGGAAGGCGTAATGCCCCGTGCTTTACGGAAACAGGCCGTCCAGAAGATCCGGATCCCTTCTGTCTTCCGTGCCGCCATGGCAGTAGCCGTAGTACCAGCACTCATATGGCTCTGTGCACTGGTCCCCAGGCTGCACGATGACCTCCTCTTTTTCCTTCTGCATCCGGTTCAGGTCCCAGATGTTTTCATTGATCCAACTGTAGTATCCCTTCGCTTCCCGCGTGACATCCACGGGCCCGAAGGGATTTTCTTCGTCCGGACCGTGGATCACGATGAAGATGCGGTCGATCTTCACGCCGGACCTTGTGATGATATAGTTCTGAAAGGCCGCGTCCCGGATGAACTGCTCGCTCACGTGATGGGCGTTTTTCACCTCATAGAGGTCATGCCCGCGGTCCGTTCTTCTCAGGATGTCGGCTGCACAGTAGTTGTTGTAGTCGCTGAAGGCCGCCTCACAGATGACATCCACGCCCCGCTGGAGGGCTTCCCGTGTTCTCTCGACCATCGCCTTCTTGTCCGGGATCTGCTTCCCTGGCAGGCAGACGGTCATCTCCTCATAGGGCCCGAACATGCCCATGGCCCGGTCGCCAAAGTCGTTGCCGGCATTCAGCCTTTCCTGAACCTCGGGCGGGATCACGCGGAGCTTCGGCCTGTGCTTGTCCAGCCACAGCATCCTGCGGCACTGCATGCCGCGCATAAAGTCTGTCTTGGTGATCGCCATGGTCATCCCCCACAGTTCAGGATGTTGCTCGACTGGTGCACACCCGTGAGCCTCACTTCAGAACCAGTCCCATGTCGATCGTGGGATACCAGCCGGAGAGATCATGATTGATCTCCTCAAAGCCGATGTGCTCAAGGAAGCGGAGATAGGCACCGAGGTCCTCGAGCCTCGTGACGGTGAGCGCCTCCGCCTTTCCCTCATCCCGCAGGAACGCAATGAAGTCCCGGTAGATGCTCTCGCCCTCCTCCGTGTCCCAGTCCGGCGCAGAGGCCAGCTCCATGGTTTTCCCGCCTCCGTAGGACAGGAGCGTGATGACCTTGTCCTCCAGCTCTTCGCCGGTTTGATCATCCACCATCACATAAGGATGCCTCCATCCGAAATCCTCTTTGATGCTTTCCCTTGCCTGGAACTTCATATGTATTCCTCCTCATTCTCTGACTTGCGCTCCTGAAAGCCAGCTGCACATCTCCGTGCCAATCAAGCTTTCTGGCGCGCATGTTTCCATTCATAGAATGGACTATACAGCCTGCAGGACATTTTTTCCAGCACCGTTTCATTGAGGATGCCCATGGGGATGCCTGGCAGAGTTGTTCATGAGACCGAGGGTCAGCTGCATCTGACTGTTCTTCTTTCTTTTCCCGAAGCCAGATATGAAGCAGGCTGTCTTCATCTGGAATAAAAGCTGTACCTCTCTGGCCTTTTACCGAAAATCGGTGTATTCTGCTGAT
Source organism: Clostridia bacterium (assembly GCA_017460395.1). Lineage (GTDB taxonomy): Bacteria > Bacillota > Clostridia > Christensenellales > Aristaeellaceae > UBA2943. The sequence goes on from JAFUBA010000163.1 coordinate 66,352, forward strand.
GGAAATCTTCCATGAAGCCGGATCATCCTGAACTTTTCATATTGCAAGGAGGAGACTTACATGATTTTGTCCGTGCCTGAACAGAAAAAATTCTACAAGCTGTACTATGCCGCTGTCGACTACATGAACTTACAGGAAAAGATACTGCCCGGGGTCAAAATGAACCCGCAATACTGCTCCTACCCCGATGCCATTGTGCTGTCGCAAGCCTTCCGCAAGCACCCGGAGCATATGGCAACCATGCCTTATCTCAGCAAGAGAAAGCTGACAGACGAGGACAAAACCATCCTCTTCAGCTGGACCCGCATCATTCCCGGAAAGTTCTACGTCGTGGATCACACGCCGATCGGCAGCTTCTTTGTGTCGGAGGATGAACAGCGCGTCTATCTTGTCCTGGGGCTTCGTAAACCGCTGGAATACCTTCTGGGCGACGAGCTCCCCGTGAAAGTCAGCACATGCCTCATGCCATTCCATCAGAAGATCATCACCGACGGATTTTTTGACTACTGTGAAGAGCCCATCACCGAGAAGCAGAAAGTGCAGCTCATGAAAATATATGCCGACGCCGTGAAGCGCGGCACCGTGATCTCCGTCATCTGAGCACATCCGGAAAATCGGCAGAATGCCTATGCTCAGTCTGCGCCCTGGATCTCTGATACAAAGTACAGGCAGTCCCCCACGTTCAGCTTCTTTCCCCTTGCGTTCAGCTTTTCATCCCCGAGCACGAGCCATACAGAGGATCCGCCGTCCATGTTGTATGCCTGTCTGGCGCCCATCTCCCACGCCATCTCAGCCATCTCCTTCAGTGTAAAGCCGCCGTCCCTGGACTGCTCCGGCCCCTCGGTGGTGATGATCAGATAGCTCAGGTGATCCATCTGACAGATCACCTGCCGCTGTGTGCGCCGGTTCGGTGAAAGCGTTTTCACCCCAAAGTCCTCTGTGATTTCCCCGTCGATCACAAGACCCGGGCCGAATACAAAGCTCTGCCAGATCCGTCCCTCGAAGGCTGCATAATCTTTCCTGTCCGGGCGGTGCAGGATGTGAAAGTCCCCCTGATCATCCACCACCAGGCCGTCAAAGACACCGTTTGCATGGTCACGGACACAGATCCCGTCCCGATAGACGGTTCCCTCCTTGCGCTTCGTGAACCAGTCCGCGTTGATCGCAAGCACCGCGTTCTCCCGCTTCGCCATGTATGCCACACTGCCTGTGTCCTTCGAAGGATATTTCCGGAAGGTAGCAGACCTGAACTGATGCACGTCCGACAGATCCACAAAGGTGAAATACACTCTGGTATTTCGGATCGTCCGCTCCTCAATGCGAACGGACAGCGCTCCATCCATGTAACCTGCATCGTCTGGAAGATACCCCATCAATTCCGGAACAGCTACATCCCAATCTGACCGGGAGAGTGGTTCATATACTGGCAGGTCCATCGCGGAAGCCAGAGGCACGAATCTACAGCTGAACAGAACCAGGGCACACAGAAGCATCGCCAGCACATATCGTCGCATTCTCATCGTTTCCCCTCGTATCTATGTATCCACCCCCGGTCTCTTCAGTATCCGGAATGCGGATCTACTGTATGGTCTACAATCGTCAGACGAAAATGCCACCGCAAAGGTTCATGTGCCCCGAGAAAAAAACGGCCAGGCAGTCGCCTGAGCCGGTCATAGAGATCACCTGTGGAGCATGTAAACCTGCTTCAATTGGATCATCTACGCAGGTCGAAACAAATCGTCCAATGTGATTGTATTCACAAATAATGAGATGCGAGAATCTCATTCAGCTGATCTCTGATTTCTCCAAACTCACAGTTCAAATCCAACGTTTTTACGCTGATCTTGTTACCGCTCATGCTGTAGGTGTGATCAGGTTGGATTCCTTCATCGGTGCGGGCATAGAGTAACATACCTGCTACTCTTTTATGCGGAACGTTTATCAATTCTGCTTCTTTGTTTTTCACATACGTAAAGATTTGATAGAGATTATTGGAGTGGAGCGTGTGAACATCGTACTGTGTCTGTGTAGTATGCGCATAATATTTTGCATCAATGATCAGCACGTCATTCCCCTTAGAGAGGGTGATGTCGCTTTGCATGACAGGAAGCATGGTACTCTCTTCATCATCCAGTATCCACGGGATTTGGGAGGCGCTGGCATGGAGTGACGGGAAATGCTTGCGGTAATATTCCAGGATGAATTTTTCATAGAGCCTGCTCATGCGCTGCTCATCCAGGAAATCCATCAGCTTGGTGAAGCCGTCGGCGTTGGTCTGCAGCAATCCCTTCGCCACCAAATAGCAAATGGAGATCAGCATCCGATACTGCTCATTATGGCGGTTGTATTGCACATGCCAGTTGATATCATGAATATCCGGCGCATCAACTTCCCCGAAATATACCAGCAGCCTCCGCAGCTCGTGCTTCCGGCTCTTGGCAATGTCGCCATGCAATAGCAGCATCATCGTGGATTTGATGATTTGATTCAGCGGAGAATTAACGGAAAAGTCGTCATAGGAGCAAACCAATCGCTGTCGCAGCATGGATCGGGTTTTGATGGATTCGGACATGTCGATCCGTCCACGAAGCGTCGAAAGCGATTCCGTCTTTTCTATATACTCTCTGCCCAAACCCTGCTTGATTTGCAGAGAAACCCCTTTGCACAAAATGGCAGCGCACAGATCTGCCACATTGTGAAAATTCTCCGTTGCCATGTCTTTGTAGCCTTGGCCATTCAGCGTCTGGAAGGCATAGGACAGCATATAATAAATATTTCGGATCGGGATCATTTGATCGCATCCTTCAGACGGTTGATCCAGTCATTGGCCTTTGTCCGGTCATCGTACCAGTATTCCCGCAGCAGCGGAGCCAGTTCATAATCCACGATGCTCTTCAAACCCGCATCATCAGCTTCCTCCAGATTGCAGAAATAGCTGTGCCCGATGCAGAAACCTTCGCCCAGGGATTCGTCATCCTTAATATATTCATTCAATTCTTTCACACAATTAATCAGCCGATCAAACTTACGGCTGTCCAATGCTTCCCGATATTCCCGGAAACCTTCCGCTTCAAAGCTCGGCTTTATATCAAAGAAAGCGAATCGGCGGCGCAAGGCGTAATCTAGCATTGCTAGGCTGCGGTCAGCGGTATTCATCATGCCAATGATATACACATTCCGGGGTACAAAGAATTTTTCGTCGGAGTAAAGAAGCTGCAAGGCATTCCCGCGCTTGTCGTTTTCGATGAGCATGAACAATTCGCCAAAGATCCGGCTCAGGTTGCCGCGATTGATTTCGTCGATGATAAAGAAGTATCCGTTTTCCTGATCGTCAGCCGCTTTCTTGCAGAAGTGATAGAAGGAACCTTTCTTGATTTCAAACCCGTTGCCGCCGCTGGCCGGACGGAAGCCCTCAATGAAATCCTCATAGGAATAGCTCTGATGGAACTGCACCATCATGATCCGATCCTGATCCTTCACGCCCATCATGGAATAGGCCAGCCGTTTGGCTGTGTATGTTTTGCCCACGCCCGGTGCGCCTTGCAGGATAATATTCTTCTTCATGCGCACCAGGCCTACCAAAGTATCATAATCGGTTTTCCCCATATATACATCTTTGAGGAATTGTTCTTCATCATAAGGAGGATAGGGTGTGACAGTTTGCGCAGGCTCATCTTCGGCATCTTCAATTTCTGTATCTCGAAAAATTGCCTCGAGCTTTTCAACGTAGTCTGTGTAGGATGTAATATCCGTCAGTGTTTTCATGACGGCCTGCCCAGGATGTTCCCATTCTCCGCAATGTGTCCATTTCACTTGTCGGATGTTTTTGTATTTATCTTCTACAGATTCATCATATTCGTAATCCGACACGACAATACCGCGCCCAACAAGACTATGCATCCCCTTTTTTGCAAATACAACATCGCCAGGCTTCATTTCATTGGCAAACTGCCATGTAGCGAGAGATGCGTTTATATATGGTTTTTCTGGATCGAGTACCTCTTGCATCTTCGCCTTCATCTCTTTCTTTGACGAAAAAGCAGACAAATCGCCGATAGCCTCCCAGCCAATAGCCATGATACCGGCCCGATAAAACTCTTCCCATTTGTTTGCATTATCCCCTGGTGCATACATCCAGTAATGAACCGTTCTCACATCTTCATCGGCAAGGCCTGCTCCTTTTTCAGCCTCTGTATTACTTCTTTTATGGGCTTTAATTTCTTCTCCATTGATATATTCCCAAGCTAATCCTCCAAGGAAAGCGCCATCTTCATCCCTTAATTCTGGAAACTCCTTTTTCAAATGATCGGTCAACGCATAATTAATTTGATGGCATCTCATAGAATCATCATATGAATAGCCAAGCGCATCCATTATGTTTCTCAACACATTTATTGATCCAATTGTTAGGTATTTTTGAGGAAAATAGAGGCTGAGGTACTTTGTCAATACCATTGCCATCCCTTGAAGTAACGGATAATCGTCAAGGGGTAAAGATGATTTTGATTCTCCGGAAAGAATTAAGAATTGATAAAACTCATTTCTGAAATTTTTCCAGAATTCATCCACACTGGCTATAGGATCAGATCCGTGCATGTAACAATTTTCTTTCTTGTTGAAATAAACGCCATGCTTTTTTGCACTTCCTCCGCCAATGCCAAATCCTATTTTCCCAAATTCCATTAAATAGCTGAGACTGTCTTTTGATTGCTCCGTTCCTAGGCAGTATTCTTCTATTGACAATTCTTTGATTTTACTCAACGGATATTTTTCCAAAAACACATTTCTGCTTTCAATATCTATTTGCCTTGTTTCTTTAATTTTCTGTAAGTTCTGGCTGATATAATTCTTGAAACTCTCGTTGCTCATTTTCTGCCTCCCAATACTGCATCATCCTAGAATCGCATCTGTGAATTACATGCTTATGCAAGTTCTTTTACGCTGCAACTGCATTTGCATTCACCTGATCGATCACTTTTTTGATGCCCAGCCATACGTTAAGATCCGAAAATACCTCCACGATGCTGCCCTGATCGGTGAACGATGGTTCTTATAATACAGACATGTCCTTCATCAGTCCGTTATGAACGATATACTCCACGATCTGATTGACGAAATAGATTTGTCGGCTATCCAGGTATGTAGTATCCAGATATTCCGCAAATGCGGCCTTGGCGGCGGCCATATCCATACCGACGATCCCCCGGACAAATTCGCCCAGGGGAACGGAGCCGATTTCCCGCTCATAGTCCTCTTTTGTGCCCACTTCGCTCCATAGGATGCGTTCCAGCTCATGCACGTCTGATTCCGTCAGGGGAACATTGCCTTTCAGTTCGCAATCACAGTCTGATCCTGATGCTGGCGGACGTAGAACTCTGCTTTCGCTTTATAGTTTTTCAGATCGTCGTTTTCAAGATCGGCTTCTTTCCATTCGATGGAGAGGATTTCATCATCGAAATTCGTTTCATACTTTGTATGGTCAATGGGGATGTACTTGATCAAATCGCGGATGTTCTCCCGGATGTGTTCAAACTCGTTGATGCCGGCATTTTCTACTGACACTTCCCGCATCCAAATGACTGGAAACGATTAGACATTTTCAACATCGGCATCCATTTCATTTTTTGCTTCTGCCATGATCATCTTTTCTCTGTAGTTTGCTTCAAGATTATTCCAGAATTTCGCCGGTATGCCTAAAACCATCTCTAACCTGATCCCAGTCTCCGGTGTAAGCTGCACTTCACCATGAATGAGCTTGCTGATATGCTCTTCAGACATACCCATCCTGGCTGCAAACTCCTTCTGGCTCATATTTCTGTCGTCCAACTGTTCCTGAATGGTCGCTCCAGGTGGCGTTGCAATATAGTTGCGACTTCTCACCATAGTGCTGCCTCCTTGACACGTCGCCTTTACTATGAAGGAAAATCAAGCTCTTCTTCATCTTGAAATCTTGTCTGCCTAAATCACTTTATTCATCACACAGAAGCACCGTGAAGCCCAGATCGTACGCCACGATCCGATGCCCGTGGAACTCCTCCGTTGTACCCTCGATTTCGTGGTTCACAATCTTTTTCGCACCTTCGATGAGGCGGCCGATCACATCCGGTCGAATCGGCAGATCCGCATGGGATGACCACAGTTCGTCAAACTGATCCACCATGCCGCTCAGCCGCTCGAGGCTGCCAATGTAGCTTTCCATGTTCCGGTTCCTTCCGAACATGAAGATCCTGCCATGCTCCTGGATTGGGTCGCCGGAGATGAGCACCCGGTTCTTCTCATCCAGCACCGCCACGCTGCCGGGCGTGTGCCCTGGCAGATGGATGATGCGAAGGGGCCGATTGCCAAGATCCATCCGGTCGCCATCCCGGATCGGCTGCACCTTTGTGGTCCATGTTTCCGGGACTCTTTCGTCCGGATGCATGTAGAAGGTTTCAAACTCCTCGTTGCTGCCCACATGATCCATGTCCGCATGCGTGTTGAGCAGCTCCAGGGGCAGATCCGTCAGCTCCTGTGCAATCTCCCGTGCGTGATGGACCTGCATACCGGAGTCAATGAGCAACGCCTTCTCCTCGCCCGTCAGGAGGAAAAACCTCACACCGCCGTCCTCAATCCGCCAGGTATTTTCGTTCATCTGAATGATCTTTTCTGCCATAATCCTTGCCTCCTTCTTTTGATGTTTTGTCAGTTTCTTTGTCTTCTTTTGGGGCTCTTTTTTATGCTCTTTTCACTCTGAAGGCCGCTTGACAGCGGCCAAAAAAAACGTAAAATGCCCTCCTGCAGCGTGTGGCTAACAGCGTAAATCCAACTGTGGCCAGCGCTCTTTTTCTGTGTTCTCCCGCGTCCGGCCAC
>JAFUBA010000164.1 GCA_017460395.1 Clostridia bacterium
ATGAAGAGCCTGAACGGGAAAGCCCAGGTAGAGACCAGCCAGTTCACGGTTCTTTCCTCCATGAGAGAGAACTCACTGAACATGCTCAGCTGACCGAGTCTGGAGCCATTAGCAACCATTGTGTTTCCTCCTCTTTGGTGTGAGAATGCACCTTCTAACACCAATGAAATTATAACACAATATAGCTAAAATTACAATGATATTCTAAGAAAACACGCAAAAAATATCGAAAAAGTGGTTTGATCGGTCCGCAAATCATGTCAAAATTATTTCAAAAATATGACGAAATCATGACGATTGTGACAGTTGTGACGGAGTTTGAAACATATTACACTTAAGCGAAAAACTGGGCTTCAAAGTGCCATTTCGGCATGATCTGGACCTTTTGGCCCGGCTATCATGTGATACGAAAGAAAGGGACAGTGCGTGCTGGCAGTTTGTATCCTTCTGTGTTTTCTCTCGGGCGGCCTTCTGGCCGTCCGCTTCCTTCTCCCGACACATCGCCCGCTGAACCGCATCTGGCTGGGGCTGAGTCTGGGGCTGCTGCTCATGATGTGGCTCCCTGCCCTCGGTGCCTTTGTCTGGCGCTTCTCCTTTGAGATGCAGCTGTGGTCCCTGATCCCGCTGGCCGCCATCGTGGGGGTTTGTTATCTTGCGCGCGACAGGCGGCCGGTGCGGGCGTGGGACGGGCGGGAAACCGCTTTTCTGCGCGAGGTGCTGATCGTGCTCGTGCCGCTGACGGCGCTGTGTGCGTATCTTCAGTATACCCACGTCTGCCGGGTGGACGAATGGGGCAACTGGAACGTGGGACAGAGCACATACGGTGACCTGATGATGCACCTGTCCTTTGTGACGGGCCTCAAGGATGCCCATTTCCCTGCGGATTATCCGTTCTATCCGGGAAAAACGCTGAGCTATCCCTTCCTGGCGGACTCCCTCTCCACGTCCTTTTATCTTCTGGGAATGAACCTGCAGCTGGCCGTGATTGTCCCCTCCGTCCTGATGATCGCCCTTCTGATCCTCGGCGTCATGGTGCTTTCAAGAGACCTGACACGGGGGAGAAAGACCGTAGTGATGGCGACCTGTCTCTTTTTCCTGAACGGGGGCCTGGGCTTTCTGTACGATTTCGACCAGGCGGCGGGCGTGTCCTGGGATGGGACACCGACCTTTGTGGAGCGGCTGCGGGTGATCATGGAGGGATACTACAAGACGCCGACCAACCAGCCGGATCCCAATAACCTCAGATGGTCCAACATGATCGCGGACCTTCTGACCCCGCAGCGCACCCTCATGGCCGGCTACTGCATGGTGGTGCCCTGCCTGTATCTGCTGTTTGCCGCCTTCAGGAAGGGACGGGAGAGAAAAGACCTTCGGGAGATCGTGCTCCTTGGCATCTGGGGCGGTGCGCTTCCCCTGATCCATACTCAGTCCTTCCTGGCCCTGGGGCTTTCCTCCTTTGGGCTCATGGTCTATGACCTGATCCATGCGGGGAAGGGTGCAGACGAGGAAGGAAAGGCCGGAGGCACACGTTTCGGTGTCCTTCGCAGTTATCTTCTCTATGCCCTGATTGCGGTGCTGCTGGCAGCCCCACAGCTCTTTGGCTTCACCTTCCGCCAGGTGTTCTCGGGGGAGGAGAAGGTCAGCTTTCTGGCCTTCCAGTTCAACTGGGTCAACAATCCCGGCGGGCGCGGCATGCGGGACTTTTACGTGTGGTTCTATGTAAAGAACATCGGTCTGCCCTTCCTGCTGCTCCTTGGCGCCATGCTGGAAAAGGATCCCCACATGCGGCGGATCCTAGCCGCCAGCATCCCCATCTGGCTGGTTGCGGAGTTCATCCGCTTTCAGCCCAATGAATATGACAACAACAAGCTCTTCTATCTGGCCTATCTTCTGGACTGCATGGTGATTTCGGACTATGCGGCCATGCTCTACCGCCGAATGAAGGGCGTGAGGGCGTGGCCGCTTCTTGCAGGGGGATTCCTCTTCTGCTTCTTTTTCTCGGCGGGCCTGACGCTGGCAAGGGAGTGCGTGTCCGACTATGTGGCCTTCTCCTCTGCTGCCGTGGAGGCGGGTGAGTTTGTGCGGGATGAGACGGAGGAGGGGAGCGTCTTCATGACGGGGACGCAGCACCTGAATCCTGTCAGCGCGATTGCGGGGCGGCAGGTGGTGTGCGGGCCCGACCTGTATCTGTACTGGCACGGCATCAGCACCGGCGAGCGGCACCTGGAGCAGACGGCCTTCTATGAGGATCCGGCGAACCACCTGGACGTGCTGGAAAAGTACGGCGTCGATTATGTCTATGTGTCCAGCTATGAGCGGTCAGATTACCGGGTGGACACGGCCTACATGGACGAGCATTTCGAAAAGGTCTTTGAGAACGGGGAAGCCGCGGTCTATCGGGTGCCGAAGGAGGAAACGTGAACAACAGGTTTCTCAGATATTCCCTGGATCACAACCGCGCCATCCGGGTGATCTTTCTTTCCGAGGGGTCGATCGTGCAGGGCAAGGCGGTGGTGGAGCGGCTGGAGAACGGAAAGGTCTTTCTCTATGTCCTTCGCCCGCCGAAGAGATATGTGCTCGAAGAGTCCGATGTGCTGGCCTGCGACTATGTGCGGGGAGATGACGGCCTTGAATGAACAAGTCGATCTGAAAAACATCACGCCCCTGCTGCGCCTGTTTTCTGCCCCCGAGATTCCGGGACGGGATGCCATGTGCCTGGCGCTTCAGATGGTGCAGGACACCTACCGGATGGATTTTTCCGGGTGGTCAGAGGCCGGATGGCAGGATATCACCCTGCAGGTGGACGACACGGTGAAGGGGGAGGGCGACCTTCTGGATGCCGGGAGCCGCGAGAAGCTGGAAAAGGAGCTTCAGGAGATGCGCTCAAGGGTCAATGCCAACCGCCCATCCGAGCTCATCCGGGGCACCATGAAGCAGCGAAGGGAAGCGAGAACCTGCAAGGCCGTGATCCTGGCGCGGGAGATGCCGGGGGAAAGCCCGGGCTATCTTGTGTGCATCTCCTTCATGGGAACGACGCACAGGGCCTATGACTGGATCTCCAATCTCAGAATGTTCAATGAGGGCGGCATGCACCAGGGCTTTGCCCAATTGTTGCGGCAGTTTCAGTCCCTGGAGGAGGAAATCACGTTTCCTGGGGTGGCAAAGGCCCTCCAGGTGGAGCGTGTGACGCTTCGGGACATCCTCATTTCCATGCAGGCGGAGGATTCTCCCTTTCGCCTGATGCTCACCGGTCACAGCCAGGGCGGGGCGATCGCGCAGCTGTATGCCTACAGTCTTCTGGAGCACAGGTACGTGCAAAAAAGCCTTGTGCGGGGCATCTGCTTTGCATCGCCCACGGTGGCGGACAGATCGCTGGTGGCAAATCCATCCGATGTTCCGCTCTTCCACGTGCTCAACGGGGATGACCTCGTGCCCCACATGGGGCTGGAGGTGCACCTGGGCAAACTGCTGCTGTATCCGCCGGACAGGGCGCTCAGGGAGACGTGCTATCGGTGGAGCCGCGGCGCGGAGGGCATGCAGCGGCGCGTGTACGCCAGGTATATCACGGAAAAGATGACCGGCACGCCCCAGGATCTGCTGGTGGGACTGGCCCTGCTGCGCCTGATCCGGGATATCCCGGAGGAGGAGTTCCGGGCGTTTTACCGCGGTGCCATGAAGCCGCTCTCCCATATGCCCTCCTCCGTGCATGCTCTTCTGTCGGGCGGCGCGGAAAGCATCCTTCGGCGGGCGGAGAGCAAGGCACAGGAGGCCTATCTGTCGGTCACGGGGCAGGAGATGGACATGGGAAAGGTCCAGGAGATCGAGGCGGAGTGCCTGTCGGTCATGCGGCTGTGCACGCCCCAGGGCCTGATCCAGGCGATGAGCGAGCTGGGCCTTGCGCCCCACAGGGCCACCGACTGGCAGGGCGGGGAGATGGGGGCGTATGAGTACATCGTGCGATTTGGCACAGATCGCCTCGTGCCCGCCGCCTGGACGCTGTCGCCGCACCCGCACATGGTGAGGATCCGGACACAGGCACCAGAAAGACAGGAAGAGGAGGCAGGCGTGTGAAGCGCGGCGAAATGGCAGAAAACCAGATCGGTTTTGACTTTTCCGGGAGCGTGTTTTCGGGTGCGTCCGAGACATCCGCCGATGCCTCCTTTTCGGATGCGGGGCGCAGCGGCGCGCCGCTGGCCGACCGCATGCGGCCGGAGCGCCTGGAGGAGATGGTGGGGCAGGAGCATCTCATCGGGCCGGGGCGGCTCCTTCGCCGGGCGATCGAGGCGGACCGCCTGACATCCAGTATCTTCTGGGGACCTCCGGGCACGGGGAAGACCACCCTGGCGGAGATCATCGCCCGCATGACCTCCTCCCGCTTTGTGCGACTGAATGCCGTGACATGCGGTGTGCAGGAGGCAAGGGACGTGATCCGGGAGGCAAAGGAAGCGAGGATGCGCTACGGAAAGGGCACCATTCTGCTCCTGGACGAGTGTCACCGCTGGAGCAAGGCCCAGTCCGACAGCATGCTGCCCTCCATTGAGAAGGGCGAGATCCGGCTCATCGGGTCCACAACGGAAAACCCCATGGTGTCCATGACGCCGGCCATCGTGTCAAGATGCCGCGTGTTTGAATTCCATGCCCTGACGGAGAAACAGGTCATCGGGGCCATGGAGCGGGCCCTGAGGGATGCGCGCCGGGGCTTTGGAGAGATGCAGGTGGCGGTGGATCCATCCGCCATGCAGCACATGGCGCGCCTGGCCGGCGGGGACGTGCGGTCTGCCCTCGGAGCACTGGAGCTTGCGGTGCTGACGACCCCGGCCGGGGCCGACGGCGTGATTCACGTGACCATGGAGGTGGCGGAGGAGAGCATTCAGAAGCCCATGCTCCGCTGCGATGAGAGCCTGTATTACGACATGCTCTCCGCCTTCTGTAAGTCCATGCGCGGCTCCGACAGCGATGCGGCGCTGGCCTGGTTTGCGCGCCTCAGCTATGCGGGCGTGGACCCGCGCCTGATCGTGAGGCGCATCATCGCCCATGCCTCCGAGGACGTGGGGATGGCCAATCCCCGCGCCATGATGCTCGCAAGCGCCGCTGCGGTGGCGCTGGACCATGTGGGCATGCCCGAGGCCAGACTGCCCATCGCGCAGGCCATCATCGCGGTGTGCGAGAGCCCCAAGAGCAATGCCGTAGCCTCAGCCGTGGATGCGGCCTTCCGGGACGCGGAGAAGGGGAACTACGCCCAGGTCCCGGTGCACCTGAGGGACACCCACTATCAGGGCAGTGCGCGGCTTGGCATGGGGGAAGGGTACCTCTATCCCCACGATTTCCCGGGCCACTATGTCCCGCAGGAGTATATGCCGCCGGATCTGAAGGGCCGCCGCTACTATCTGCCGACTGAGATGGGCGAGGAGCAGGGCATCCGCGAGGCGCAGGCAGAACGCAAAAGGGCAGATGCCCGGGGCAGAAATGGAGGGACGCGGACATGAGACGGCGTGACACTTATTGCATGGCGATGCTGATCGCCCTCTTTCTCTGCCTGACCCCCATCTCGGCACCTGCCGAGTGGAGCCAGGAGCCCATGGCCGGGGGCGATGTGGTCATGGAGGGGAGCGCTGAGGGGCTGCGCTACTGCGTGGAGCGCTTCACGGAGGACGGGGCCAGGTGCTATCTCACGAGAATCCAGATGGAGGATCCGGGAAAACAGATCCGAAAGGCCACATCCAAATGGCACAAGAACCTGATGTTCCCCTCCGACCAGGCCAAGCGGATGGACGTGAAGGCGACCATCGTGATCAACGGCAGCGGTTTTGTGTGTCCCGACTATCCGAAGATCCCAGAATCCTGGCCAGGAAAGAACAAGTCCTATTTCTACGAGCCCCTCGGGAGCCTCACGGTGAACGCGGGGGAGGTCATGCGGAAGCTGGACGGGATCCCCTTCTACGGCCTGACGCTGCAGGAGGACGGGCTGCACATGCATGTGGGCGAGGATCTGGACGAGGTACTCGCACAGGGTGTCCTCGAGACCTGGTCCTTCTATGACGCAAGCCCCCTCACGCTCGGGGAGGAGAGCCTGGTGGACCGGGCGTGGAAGTTCTCCAACGAGCGGGAGTGCCGGACCGTGGTGGGAAGGCTTTCGGACACGGAATACTTCCTGCTCACCGTGACCAACAAGACCAACGCGGGACTGACCCTCGTGCACGTGACCGACTGGCTCCTGTCCTCGCTTCGGCCCCTGTGGGCCTACAACCTGGACGGCGGCGCGTCATCTGCCCTGTTTGTCCGGGATGAAAAGGGTACACTGAAAACCGTCTACGGCAACAAGGTCCAGACGGTGGATATCATGGCCTTCTGCCCGCTGGAGTAAAAAAAGCGGCGGGAGGGACAGGAAAGCGATAAGGGGTGAAATTGGGATGCGAGGGAAGGAGGCGCGGCGGCTCCGGCGGCAGGTGGACGTGGACAAGACCACCCGGCTCGCCATCGCCTTCAACGGGCTTCAGATCGGCCTGATGGTCTTTCTTCTTCTGTACCTGGTCTTCACAAGGACGGTCTGGACGGCCCTGCACCTGCTGGCCGTCATCGCGGCCCTGGTGGTGGGCACCGGCGCCGCGCTGGATATCCGGGACGCGGTAAACACCCGGACGATCCTGGGGGACATGGACGACATGGATGCCACGATCCTGGACATGGAGGAGCTCAACAACACCCTGCGCGCCCAGCGGCACGACTTTCTCAATCACCTGCAGGTGGTCTACAGCCTCATGGAGATGGAGGAGTACCAGGAAGCCGGCAGTTACATGGAGAAAATCTACGGGGATATCACGGCCCTGGGCAGGGTGCTGAAGACGGCAAACCCGGCGATCAACGCGCTCTTGCAGGTCAAGCTGGCCGCCTGCGAGAAGGCGGGGATCCGGGTGGACCTGCAGATCCAGAGCAGCTGGAAGGATCTGCCTGTGCCGGGATGGGAGATGTGCAAGGTGCTGAGCAATCTCCTGGACAACGCCATGGATGCCCTGGAGGAGACAGAAGATAAGAGACTGACCATCTGTCTCACCGAGGACCTCCGCAGGTTCCGGTTCTCCGTAAAAAATACCGGCCCCACGATTCCCCTCAGGAGCCAGCAGGCGATCTTCCAGCCGGGCGTGACCGGCAAGGGGGAGGGGCACGGCATGGGGCTGTACATTGTCAGAAGGACACTGGAGGAGCACGGCGGGGAGATCGGGGTCAGATCCGAGATGGGGGAGACGGAGTTCTTTGGTTCCGTCCCAAAGGAAGTCATCTCGGAAAAGCGCGAATGAGCATCAAAAAAGCGGCCAGAGCATAGCTCTGGCCGCTTCGTGGTGTTATTCCAGTTCCTCGTCCTCGTTCAGCTTCTTAGTGGCGATCTCCACCAGGCGCTGCTCGAGGTCGGCATCCTCGATGGGCGTGAAGACATCCGTGTCCTCCCCGTCCTCATCCTTGCCGCTCTCCACCTTCATGATAAAGCAGTCCACCTGCAGGGGTTCCTCGCCGGCATCTGCTTCCAGCTCTTCGTCCGGGACATAGGGCGCGAAGACGGCGTATTCTTCTCCATTGTAGAAGAAATAATCGACGATCTCGCACACGAAGACGTTGCCGTCCTCGTCCTCCATTTCCACCAGATCCAGTTCCTGTGCTTCCTCCTCGGAAAGCCTGTTTTCTTCATCCATGGGTCCGGATCCTCCTTTGCATTCTTGCTCCTTAGAGACGGCGCCGATTATACAGCGTCCTTGGCACTTTCGCAATGAAGCCTCAGGTGCTGCGCTTTTTCAGGTGCTCCTTGGTGCCGTCGGGGCGCTCCAGGACCACGCCTGCCAGCTGTGCCTCCATGCCGGCGCGGAACTCATCCAGGTACTGCCGCCGAAGGGCAGCCTGCTCCTGCTTTTCTTCGTCTGTCAGGCCCACAGTCTTGGACTTGCGGGCCAGGGTGTTGATTCTCTCAATACTTGCGTGATCCATGCTGTATCTCCTTAAAACTGATGTAGGAACGGGTATTTTTTATGGGGCGATGGCTGAACGGATGGCGTTTCGCACCTCCGGATAGGTCATGCCGGGGGCTACCTCGGGCGAGTAAATCATATTCAGCATGAGCCAGTCCACCTCCGAGAGCAGCTGGGTTTCCGTCCAGGCCTCGTAGAGGATGCTGTCGTTGTAGATGCTGTGGTGGTTGCAAAGGCCGAGACCGTTCACGATCTCCTCCAGGATCAGGTGCTGGCGCGCATGGAGGGAGGTGACATCGCTGGCGATGGCGATCTCCTCCCGGACAATGCACCCCTGAGCGTCACACCAATAGGAGACAAAGCCCCAGTTGTCCTCGATGTACCCTTCCACATGCTCTGCCATCTCAGAGAGCGGCACATAGGCGATGACGATATTGGCATCCTCCCCGTCCGTGCGCACGATGGGCGGCAGTTGGGGCACGCGGAAGGAGAGGGTCATCAGGAAATCCTCCAGGAAGGCAAGATCCGTGGCGGTGGGCGTGCCGGTGACGCGGATGCGCAGGGTGTCCTCCCAGCGGATCAGGTTCTGGCCGCCTGAGGCCGCGCCGTACTCTGAGCGGAAGGCCACGTCCTCGAGAAGGTCCAGTGCCTGCACCTTGCCCTCATAGGCACCGGATGGCCGGAAGGGATCTGCGAGGGAGTAAGCGGGGAGGAAGAGCAGACAGAGCATCAGGGCAAAAGCGCGATGTGTGATGCGGTGCAGGATTGAGAACAGTCTGGACATGCGTGTCTCCTTTTCAGCCGCAGAAACTTGCGGTAAGATGCTCGGGCGCAAGAAGCGCCCGAAAGGGTAACAATAAACGAACAGTAAACAAACAGACAATCGATTAGGAAATACGAAAGGACAGATATCAGATGCTCACACAGGAGAGGCTTTCACAGATGGAGCAGGCCGTGAGAATGGCCGGACAGAACATGCTGCGCGCACATCCGGAGGGGGAGGCGGTCCATGTAAAGCCCGGGCGGGGCAATTTTGTGACGGATTTTGACCTCGAAAACCAGCGCATGCTGGAGAAGGCCTTCCGGGAGATTCTGCCGGATTCCGCCTTCCTCGGGGAGGAGGACACGGGGCACGGGCACCTCACGCGCCTTTCAGATGGCTATACCTGGATTGTGGACCCCATCGACGGGACGACCAATTTCATGTTTGACTATCGCTGCTCCTGCGTGTCCGCGGGCCTGGCCCTGGACGGCGAGATGGTCGCGGCCTTCGTGTACAATCCATATGTGGAGCGGATGTATACCGGAAGGCTTCACGAGGGAGCATACATGAACGGGCAGCGCCTTCAGATGGAGGACCGGGAAATCGAGGAGGGCATCGTGGCCTTCGGGTGCGCGGGGTACAATGAGGAGCACACGGACCTGCTCTTCCAGGCCCTGCAGGACATTTTCCACCGGGCGGCGGCCATCCGCTCCTGCGGCTCTGCCGCCTGGGACCTGAGCCGGATCGCCTCGGGGAGCAACCTCGCGTATGTGGAGATGGTCCTGCAGCCCTGGGACTATGCCGCGGCATCCCTGATCATCCGGGAGGCGGGCGGCGAGATCTTCACGATGGACGGGCAGGAGGTATCGCTGGTGAGGCCCTCCTCTGTGATCGCTGGCACCCACAGAGCCTGCCGTGCCATCCGGGAGATCCTGCGCGGGCGCGGCCTCACTTCAGCGTGTTGACATCCTCCAGCTTTCGCTGCACGTCCCCGAAATAGGTTTCGACCTCTTCGCTCGTCAGCTTCATGCGCTTTTGCAGCATGGAGACGATCTTCTTGGGGCGGACCCTGGCGTAGTACTTTGTGGCGCTGACGTTTGTGCGCCAGCGCTTCATGGTGAGGTAGGGCCAGCGCTGGTTGTGCCGGGGCAGGAGCTGCTCCAGCACCTCCTCCCAGGGGGCAAAGTGTGCCTCCACATAGGGCCAGGTAAAGCAGCTGTCCAGGACCCGGGCGAAGGTCTTGAGGAACTGGTCCTTCATCTCGGGGACCTTCAAAAGAGCGTTCAGCGGCTCATGGCGGAAGGCCTGGATCTTGGCGGAGAGGGACTTGATGTAGTTGTCCAGCGGCACCACATTCGTATCCGATCCGGACCCGAAGGAGGCCTCCACGTCAAAGAGGAGATATTTCCACTTGCCGCCGGGCACACGGTACATGCGCACGTTGGTGATGTCGGAATTGCCGGAGATGATTTCAAAGCTCGCGTGCTCAAACAGGCTGTTCACATCGAGGCGGTCGAGGACATACTGAAGGCTGTCCGGTTCCAGGAGATCCTGCTTTTTGCAGAAATCGCACAGCTCCAGCCAGTCGGCGTTGTCGCCGTTTTGCAGGAACTGATCGGACCCGGTCCGGGCGAGGATGTCGATCTGGTCCACCGTGTCGGAGTCCTCGAGCGGAATGTTCTCCCACTGTGCCACCATGTATTTGTTGATTTTCTCCCGCAGATTATAATGTCCCCAGTATTCCCCGTTCAGGAACACCACGATGGGCCGCGCATCCTGATAGCACAGGGACAGGGGCTCCGCGAGGGATGAGAAGACCACGTCCCGCAGCCGCTCCGAGTAGGCATCGGAGTTGGTGGAGCGAAGGAGCAGGGACTTGTAGAAGGAATAGTCGCGGTGGGGGAAGGGATTGAATGCAAACCAGCTCTCCCCGAAGACCTTGCGGGCATAGACGGCGATGGACTTCTGTGCGTTCTGCCTGGCGGAGTGACCGGAGGCGGTGAAGGAGCCCATCTGGTTGATGAGGCTCTGCCCCTCCTCGTCAAAATACTCGATGTGGCAGGGATATTCATAGGGCTTGTCGTAGTTTGGGACGGAGCCTGTCCCCTTCACCAGGGCGCCGGACTTTGACCCAAAGAAGTACTTGTCGTCCGTGGTCAGGCAGACCACGGCCACCGGGATGTCCTCATCGATGAGATAGGTGGCACATGCACTCTGGGAGGGCACGGCCCCGTCACGGAAGGCGCTGACCCGGAGGGAAGCGGTGGATGAGACCGTGAGGCCCTCTGCCGGGAAGACCTTGGACTTTGAAGAGGGCGTGGCGCCGTCGAGGGTATAGCGGAGCGTGTCGCCCGCATCCCCCTCGCAGAAAACGGTGACGCTCTCTTCGTATTTGCCGCCCTCCGTCAGGATCCTCGGGGTCGCGGCGCGGGTGGCATAGACGGTCTTCTCATTGGCCTTGCCGGGGGTGGATTCCCAAAAATAGCCCCACGCGTCCGAGCCCCTGGCCTTCCCGAAGGACACATTGCCGAACTGCTGGGGGAAGGTGACGTGGTGGACGGTGGTTCCGTCCGGACCTGTCAGGATGATGTCATCCCCGGAGGCGGAGAGCTTGAAGGAGGCGTAAAAGGGCGCCGTCTTCGTGTTTTTCTGGTCCTCCCCGGTGCAGTAGACGATGAGATAGCTCCCGCCCTTGATGCTGCTTCCCTCGGGGAAGACCCACTTCCCGGGCTGCTTTTTGCTGTCGGAGAGACAGTAGCCGGACAGGTTCACCGACTTTTTGGAGGGATTGTAGATCTCCACCCAGTCATATGCATGGCCGGACACCCAGGTGCCGTTGGAGGCCATGATCTCGGTGATGAGGAGCTGCCGGGTGCCCTCCTCGGAAAAGGTCTTCTCTTTTTCGGAAAG
>JAFUBA010000165.1 GCA_017460395.1 Clostridia bacterium
GAAGCTCATCCCGGGCGACCCCTTTGCCAACCTGAAGACCAAGGCGGCCGTCCAGGAAAAACAGAGAGAATACTACGGCCTGGACAAGCCCGTGGTGGAGCAGTACTTCATCTACATGGGCAACCTGCTCCACGGGAATCTGGGCTGGTCCCTCAAGAAGGTGGGCAAGTCCGTGGTGGACATCATCCGGGAGACCTTTCCGGTGTCCGCAAGGCTCGGCCTCACGAGTCTGTTTTTTGCCGTGCTGATCGGTCTGCTCTTCGGTGTCCTGTGTGCCCAGTTCAGAAACAGGTTTCCCGATTATCTCCTCATGATCATCGCGGTCCTGGGCATCGCCCTGCCCAGCATGGTCCTGGGGCCGCTCATGCGCTACTTTTTCGGCGTAAAGCTCGGGTGGCTCCCGGTGGTCGGCTGGGGCACGCCGGATAAGATGATCATGCCCTCGATCGTGCTGGGCCTTGGGACCGTGGCCGGGGAAACCCGCGCCATGCGCGCCAGCATGCTCGGCACCATGACACAGGACTACATCATCACGGCCAGGGCCAAGGGGCTGACCACAGCCCAGATCGTGTGGCGGCACGAGATCAAGAACTCCCTCGTGCCCATCGTCACCGGCCTCGGGCCGGCCATCGCGGGTGTCATGATGGGTTCCTTCGTGGTGGAGAGCATGTTCCTGATCCCGGGCCTTGGCAGGTATTTCGTGGACTCCATCACCAACCTCGACTATCCCCTCATCATGGGGCTCACCATCTTCTACGGAACTTTCCTTGTGACCATGAACCTCCTCGTGGACGTGGTCTACGGGTTCCTGGATCCCAGGATCCGCGAAGGCAAAAAGAAAGGAGGCGCATGACAGATGCCGGACACCAAGGCATATACCTTTTCCCCGGACGATTTTGACACCCTGCCCCCGCCGTCCCAGACGGAGGCGCCCATTGTCAGAAAGCAGATTTCCTACTGGCGCGGGGTGTGGCTGACCTTCCGGAAAAACAAGACAGCCCTCGTGAGCCTCGTGATCATCTGCCTCCTCATCCTCTTTGTCCTCGTGGGCCCCTTCATGAATCCCTTTGACTACCGCACCAATGACTACTCCCATGTGAACCAGTCCCCGGACAGCGTCCACTGGTTCGGCACGGACAACATGGGGCGCGACATCTGGACGAGGGTCTGGGAGGGCGGACGGATCTCCCTGCTCATCGCGGTCCTCGCGACGCTCATCCCCGAGATCATCGGGATGATCATCGGCGGCATCTCGGGTTATTTCGGCGGATGGCTCGACACCTTCATCATGCGCCTGATCGACGTCCTCATGGGCATTCCGAGCCTCATCTACATGATCCTCCTGATGCTCGTCTTCGGCTCGGGCTCGGTCATGACGCTCATCATCGCGATGAGCCTCACCGGCTGGATGGGCTCGGCCCGTGCCACCCGCGGCCTGGTCCTGCAGATCAAGGCCAGGGACTTTGTCACGGCCTCCGAGACCCTCGGCGCCCCCGCATGGTGGATCATCTTAAAGCGCCTCATCCCCAACACCCTCGGCATCCGGGTGGTGGGCATCACCATGTCCATCCCCTCGGTCATCTTCTATGAATCCTTCCTGAGCTACATTGGTCTTGGCGTCACGCCGCCCACCCCGTCCTGGGGACAGCTCATCAAGGCGGCGGGCGAGAACTTCCGCTACTATCCCTACCAGTTCATCATTCCCTGCGCCATGGTGGGCATCACCATGCTGTGCTTCAATCTGGTGGGCGACGGTCTCCGGGATGCCCTGGACCCGAAACTGAGGGGGTGAAAGCATGTCAGATACTCGCATTTTGGACGTACGTGACCTTCGCGTCACCTTCGACACCATGCAGGGCAGCGTGCAGGCCGTGCGCGGCGTGTCCTTCCACGTGGACGCGGGGGAGACCATCGGGATCGTGGGCGAGAGCGGCTGCGGCAAGTCCGTGACCGTGAAGACGGCCCTGGGTCTGAACTCCAGGTCCTCGGGATCTGTGAAGGGCGGACAGGTGCTCTTTGAGGGAAAGGATATCCTGGACCTGGACGACCGCGCGATCCGGGACATTCTCGGAAACCGCATGTCCATGATCTTCCAGGATCCCTTCACCTACCTGAACCCCACCATGCCCGTGGGGCGGCAGATCACGGAGAGCTACCTGAGGCACCATAAGGCCACCAGGAAGGAGGCCGAGGAGAAGGCCCTTCAGATCCTCCGCCTCATCTCCCTTCCGAACCCTGAGGCCACCCTCCGCCGTTACCCCCACCAGCTCTCCGGCGGCATGCGCCAGCGCATCATGATCGCCATGGCCCTCATCTGCTCCCCGGCGGTGCTCTTTGCAGATGAGCCCACCACGGCCCTGGACGTGACCATCCAGGCGCAGATCATCGACCTCATGAACGACCTGAAGGAAAAGACCGGCACCAGCATCGTCCTCATCACCCACGACATGGGCGTGGTGGCCAAGATGGCGGACCGGATCTATGTGATGTATGCCGGAAAAATCGTGGAGGAGGGGGATGCGGACACCATCTTCCACCGTCCGCGCCACCCGTACACCTTCGGCCTTCTGGACTCCGTGCCCAGGCTCGATGAGCGCACGCAGGACGAGCTCCACTCGATCCCCGGCATGCCCCCGGACCTGATCGCGCCCCCCGAGGGGTGCCCCTTTGCCAGGCGCTGCCGCTATGCCATGAAGATCTGCGAGCGCGTGGCACCCCCGGAGATTCAGATGAAGGAGGACGGGCACGTGTGCAGCTGCTGGCTGTGCGAGGAGCACTGTATCCAGCGGCGCGGCGAGGTGACCCGTGAAGGAGGCGTCAGGGTATGAGCGAAGAAAAGAAGGCAATTCTGGAGCTTCGGGACGTGCACACACACTTTAAGGTGCCCGGCGGGATCCTCAAGGCCGTGGGCGGCGTGGACCTGACCATCCACGAGGGCGAGACCCTGGGGCTGGTCGGCGAGAGCGGCTGCGGCAAGAGCACCCTCGGCAAGACCATCCTCCGCCTGATCCGCCCCGCCCAGGGCCAGGTGCTCTTTGAAGGCCGCGACATCTGGACCTACAGCCGGCGCGAGCGCAAGCAGTACACACTCTCGGTGCAGATGATCTTCCAGGACCCCTACGCCTGCCTCGATCCCCTGAGCGTCATCGGGGACACGGTGGCCGAGGGCATGGACGTCCATCACCTGAACAGCTCAAAAAACGCGCGGGCGCAGGAGATCCTGCGGCTCCTCTCCGACGTGGGCCTTGACCAGAGCCACGCCTCCCGCTTCCCCCACGAGTTTTCCGGCGGACAGCGCCAGCGCGTCGGCATCGCGCGCGCCCTGTCCCTCTCCCCGAAGCTCATCGTGTGCGACGAGCCCATCTCGGCCCTGGACGTGTCGATTCAGGCGCAGGTCATCAACCTCTTAAAGAGGCTCCAGAAGGAGATGGGGATGGCCTACCTGTTCATCACCCACGACCTGTCCATGGTCCGGCAGATCTCCAGCCGCATCGCGGTGATGTACTTAGGAAAGATCGTGGAGATCGCGCCCAGCGAGGATATCTACCTCAGTAACCGCCACCCCTACACCCAGGCCCTGCTCTCCGCCATCCCGATCGCAGATCCCGCCGTGGAAAAGACGCGGCAGCGCATCGTCCTCTCGGGCGACGTCCCAAGCCCCGTGAACCTGCCAAAGGGCTGCGCCTTCCAGGGCCGGTGCCCGAGGGTCTGTGACCGGTGCCGCCAGTCCGAGCCCGTCCTCCGCGAGGTCGCCCCCGGGCACCAGGTGGCCTGCCATCTGGCGGAGTAAAACAGGATATCAACTCACAATATTGGAAAGAGGAATGTCATGAGACAGCTGTGCGAGGAGGACCTTCGGAAGGTCCGGTATCTTTCAGACCCGCAGCTTTCACCCACAGGTGAGATGGGTGCCTTTGTCCTGGAAAAAAGCAGGTACGAGGACGGGACGTACATCCCCAGTGTCTATGGCGTGCACCTGCCTCAGGGCGACACCTTTCCCCTCCTCCCGGAGGGCAGCTTTCACCCGCGCTTCTCCCCGGACGGACGGCAGATTGCCTACCTGCAGCGCGATCCCGCCACCAGGCTTCAAAAGCTCCACGTCCTGGACCTCGTGGACGGCACCGCCTACTCGCCCTGCCCTTTTCAGCGGGACGTGGAGGACGTGCTCTTCCACCCGCGGGGCGCGGTCCTGGTGATCATCGTCCGCGCGAGGCCGGAGGAGACGGCGGAGGACCTCATGCGCCCCGAGACGCCGCCTGCATCGTCTGCCTTTTCCACCGGGGAGCTCATGTACAAGCTGGACGAGGAAGGGTACCTGGACGGGCGCGTGCGGCGGCTGTACCTCGTAAGCCTCGTGCG
This sequence comes from Clostridia bacterium, assembly GCA_017460395.1. Lineage (GTDB taxonomy): Bacteria > Bacillota > Clostridia > Christensenellales > Aristaeellaceae > UBA2943. The sequence goes on from JAFUBA010000165.1 coordinate 4,360, forward strand.
CACCTTCTCGCCCATCTGCCTGTCGGATCCGAAGACCGATGCCTTCTCCCCGGTCTTTCAGGGCGCCGACCGGCTCCTCTTTTTTGCCCGGACGGAATCCCGGGAGCGGTCCCTGCATGCATGCCTCCAGTCGGTCCCCGTTTACGGAGGAAAGGCGCCGGAAACCATCCCCGCCGCCCTCTCCCCTGACAGCGGTGTCCCGGTCCTCTGCCGGGGGGATGAGATCATCTGCTGCGGCGCGGACGAAAGCGGAAAAAGCGGCATCTATGCCCTGAACCCCGCCGCGCACGGGGAGCGCTGCCTCTCGGAGCGGCTGCAGGGCGACGTGCATCCCCCGGTCCTCGGGGACGAAATGCACGGGGAGGAGAGTCCCGCCCTCCGTCAAGATCCGCGGGGTACCCTGTACGCGCTGACCGGGCGCGAGGCGAAGACCCTTCTCGAGCTTCCGGAGGAGGGGAGGAGCATCCCCCTGCCGGGTGCCCTTCAGTCCTTCTCCATCGGGCCGGACGGACGCATCCTGGCCGTCGTCTCCACGCCCACCTCGCCCATGGAGCTCTATGCCATCGATACCTCGGACGGAAACTGCCGGCAGCTCACACATGAAAACGACTGGGCAGGGGACCTGCATCTCCCCGGGCCCGTCTCCGTGCCCTTTCTTTGCGGCGGGCGCGAGGTCGCGGGCCAGGTGTTTCTCCCCGAGGGGGAGGAGCCGTGCCCCGGCATCCTCTACGTCCACGGGGGCCCGGAATGCTTCTGGGGCCGGGACGTCTTCTTTTTCGAGGCCCAGGCGCTCCGCGCACGTGGCTATGCTGTCATGGTCTGTAACCCCCGGGGCAGCTCCTCATACGGCCAGGACTTCCTGGAGGGCGCCTACGGCGATGAGGCCATGCACGACCTTCACGCCTTCCTGGACGCCTGTCTGAAGCAGCATCCCAGGATCGATCCTGCACGCCTTGGCATCACGGGCGGCAGCTACGGCGGCTACATGACGGTCAAAATGTGCATAGAATCAAGCCGCTTCCGCGCCGCCGCGGCCCAGCGCCCCTGGGTCAACCCGATCACCAGCTACGGAACCGGCGACATGGGCTTCATGTCGGGGTCTGAGGAGCATGACTTCCGGGCCTACATGCTGCGCCGCGCAAAGGGCAGTATCCTGAGGGATATCCAGAAGCTCAATGTTCCCATGCTCCTCCTCCACGGGGAAAAGGACTTTCGCTGCCACGTGGAGCAGTCGGACCAGATCTTTTCCATGATGCGGGTCTTCCATCCGGAGATTCCCTCCCGCATCGTCATCTTCCCCGGGGAAAACCACAATGTCTCCCGCGGCGGTCTCATGCACCACCGCATCCGGCACCTCAGGGAGATCGGCGACTGGATGGACCGCTTCCTGAAGGACGCCCCCGAAGAAAACGCCGGGAAAGACACACAGAAGGAGGAAAATCAGGATGGCCGGCTTTGAACCGAGAGACTATTGGGGCCTCGCCCGCTTTTCCTCCCTCCAGACGGCCGCGGATACCATCGCCATGGTGAAGAGCACCTGGGATGAAAAGGGGCAGCTCCGGCACCACGTGGTGGCCACACGCTCCGGCTTCGAGTTTCAGGTGGAGGGCACGGACCCGGCCCTGACAGGTGACGGGCGGTACCTCTTCTATCTTTTCCGCTGCGCCCTTTACCGCCTGGATCTGACAAAAGATGCCCCCGTGCCGGAGGCCGTGGCGGATCCGGATGGGAACTGGGAGACCGTGTCTTCGGTGACAGATGGCGGGATCCTCGTCTTCGCCCAAAGACAGGAGATCCGCGAGGTGGCACCGGAGGGCTGCTCGTGGGATCTGCCGCTCGTGGCAGAAGCCATGCCCTGCCGCTCCGACCCCGACCACGGATTCAGAAAGCAGTACCGCTACCGCCTCTGCACCTGCCCTTCTCTGGATATTCTGCCCGCCACGCCCCGGATCCTCAGGGAATCCGAAAAATCCTTTGAGGGCCTCTGCCTCCTCTGGGACGGTGCCTGGCTCTTATTCCACCAGGAAACATGGCAGCTTCTGCAGCTGCAGGATACGACCGCCCCATCCCCCGTCCTTACGGAGGAGGCCGCCAACACGCCCATGAGCCGCGGCGTCCGGCCCTGCCCGGCCCCCGACATGTCCTATGTTCTCATCGGCACGCCCGACGGGATGGAGACGGCGCTGCACGTGCTGCCGCTCGCCCCGGATCTCCCGGACTTCACGCAGGGAGAAAATGCACCTGCAGGCCTCTCCCTCGACTGTTACATGGACAGGGGACGCCTCTCCCACAGCCTGATTGCCCCCGCACCGGAACCGGATTCCTTCTACGTCTGCGCGACGGACGATCATGTTCCGGGCCTGTGGCTCCTTCGTGTCGACAGGGTGCGCGGAACCATCGTCTGGTACACCCCAAATCACGATTTCCTCGTGACGGACATCGCGCCCTATGGAGGACAAACCGAGTCCTTCGGCGGCCACATGGCAGCCCTGGCAGGAACCTGTCAGTCCGTTCCGAGCCTCCGCATCCTGTCCACGCTCAGGTTCCAGGTCTCCCATCCAGGGGAGGAGGACAATGCCTTTCTTTCATCCCGCACCGTGTCCCGTCCGCGCCGGGTGTCCGTACAGAGCCTGGACGGGCGCGCCGAGATCCAGGGTTTCCTTCACTTCCCTCAGGATACATCGCAGCCGGTGCCCCTTCTCGTCTGGGTCCACGGCGGCCCCGCCGGCTGCTGGACGGAGGGGCTGAACCTGGAGATTCAGAGTGCCGTGAGCGCGGGCTTTGCCGTCCTTCTGCCAAACCCCAGGGGCTCCACCGGCTGCGGAAGAAAGTACGCAAGCCCCGAGCACGCCTTCGACGGTGGCGCCGCGACGGACATCCTGACCCTCCTGGACGAGGTGCTCCGGCAGTACCCGGAGCTTGACCGGCACCGCATGGGCGTCCTCGGCGGCAGCTACGGCGGCTACATGTCGGCTTATCTCGCCGGCACCACCAGCCGCTTCCGGGCCTGCGTCGTCCAGAAGGGCGTCACCAACTGGCTCTACATCCACTTCTGCTCCTCCCAGGCCGGCCAGCCGGTCTTCGATGACTACCGGGACTTCCAGGACTTCCTGGTGGATTCCCTGCGCATTTCCCCCGTCTTTCAGGCACAGGACGTTTCCTGCCCGACGCTCATCATCCACGGTGAGGAGGACCAGCAGGTGCCCGCGGCCTGTGCCCACCAGTACTACACGGCCCTGAAGGACTGCCACCCGCAGCTGCCGGTCCGCCTCATGCTCTTCCCGCACCTGAATCATGATCTTCAGGGCGGACATCTTCAGGACTATCTGCAGATCCAGGAGGAGACGCTCCTGTGGCTGAGAAGGTATGTGAAGGGGGAGAATGTATGACCTTTGACCACTATGCCGGATACGAGGAGCTGAAAAACTGCCTCGAGGAGACCGCCCGGCGGTATCCGGACCTGTGCACCCTCACAAGCATCGGAAAGACGCGGGAAAACAGGGACATTTTCTGCATGACGCTCACGGACCCGTCCTCGCCCATACCCGCCGGGGACAAGCCGGCCTTTCTCATCGACGGAAACCTCCACTCCGGGGAGGTGGCCTCCTCCATGACGGCACTCTACTGCATGGAGGAGATCCTGCGCCTCGCCGATGAGGAGGAGTTCTTCGCAGACCTCCTCTTCGATTACCGCATCCTCTGCATCCCGAGGATCAACGCGGATGCGGCAGAGAAATACCTCACCACCCCATATATCTTCCGCGGCTCCACCGAGCCCTTCTACCCGGAGGCCCCGGGCGTGAAGGCGGAGGATCTGAACGGGGACGGGGAGATCGTATCCATGCGCATTCAGGACCCCGCCGGCAGGTGGAAGGTGTCAGGGCTGGATCCGAGGATCATGGAAAGGCGGGCGCCCGGTGACCTGGAGGGGCCCTTTTACACCCTCACCTGCGAGGGGCTTTTGCAGGGGGACGATCCCGCGTGCCTCACGCCCGCACCGCCCCGGGAGGACCTGGACCCCAACCGCCAGTTCCCCTTCGAGTGGAAGGCGGACTATCCGGAGGGGGAGCGGCCCACCAGCGGCCCGGAGCCCCTGCATGACGCGGAGGTCCGCTGCCTGCACGATTTCATTTCAGGCGAGAAGAACCTGCGCTTCATCATGAACTTTCATACCTTCGGCGGCCTGCACATCTCCCCCGCGGCCTTCTGCCCGCACCTCACCACGAAGGACGCGGAGATCATGGAGGAGCTGGGGGATGCCATGAGCCAAAAGACCGGCTACAGATCCCGCGGCATCTTCCCGGAGGGCGCAAAGGACATCGCCCCCGGCAGCTATACCCCCTGGGCCTACTATGAGAAGGGGATCCTCGGCTACGTGACGGAGCTGTGGGACTTCCACCGCCAGGCGGATCCGGAGCGGCCGGAGGAGTGGAGCATGTTTTTCTGCGGGAGCCGGGCGCAGTTCGAGCGGGAGCAGACATCGTTCCTTCGCTGGGACGACACGCAGAACGCTTCCCGCGGCTTCATGCCCTGGACGCCCTTTCATCACCCGCAGCTGGGCGAGGTGGAACTCGGCGGGTGGCGGGAGAAGTTCACGAAGAACAATCCGCCGCCGCATCTCCTCCGGGGCGTGTGCGAGAAGGGCTTTGCCGCCGTCCACTGCTGGCTCCGCGCCCTCCCGCGCCTTGATCTTTCCGGCCTGAGGGCGGAGATCACGCCCGCGGACGTCACCTTCCGCTTCTTCCTCAAAAATACCGGCTATCTCCCCACCGCGACCCGCCAGATGGACGCGCTGGACGAGGCTGCGGCCGGGCTCACGGTGGAGATCGGGCTCCAGGGCGACGACGACCCCGATACGCTCAGGATCCCGTCCCTCGAGGGCTATTCCACGGTCTTCCAGGCCATCACCTGCCAACGACGCCAGGCAGAGGACCTGAACGGGACCTTCGCCCTCACCGTCCGCGCCCACGGCGCGGTGCTCCTGAGGCGCCAGTTCCGCCTGGGCCCCGGCGGCGAGGTACAGATGGTCTTCGAATAAACCCGCGCATTGACCCTTCTGCATGAAAGGAACACGCAAATGCCCGTACCCGAAATGTTCTCCCTGGAGTCCTTTGCCCCCGAAAAGTTTGAAGCGCACCACTCGATGGATCTGCGCGGGGAGAAGGTGGACTTCACCTCCGTCTGTGAGGACTTCGTCTTCTACGCCCCGGACGGCACCCCCGAGGCCACGATCTTCACCATCTCCTACCTGAGGGATGATGCCACCGCAGACCGCCCCGTCATGTTCCTGTGGAACGGCGGTCCCGGGTCGGCCACATCCACCCTGCATCTTGAGTGCTTCGGCCCCTGGCAGATTGACCAGCAGCATGGACAGGCCGCCTTTGGCCTTCACGAAAACGACCAGTGCCTTCTGGACAGGTGCGACCTCGTGTTCGTGGACCCGGTGGGGCTCGGGCTCTCGCGGCTCCTGAGGCATGAGAAGGCCGGAAAGTTCTATTCCGTGGACGGGGACGCGCGGAGCGTCGCCTTCCTGATCCTCTCCTGGCTCCATCGCCACCACCGCTTCCACAGCCCCGTCTATCTCACCGGCGAAAGCTACGGCACCATCCGCGCCATGCGCGTGCTGGCGGAGCTGGGCCGGAGCCCCTTCTCCGAGAGCCGCATGGTGCCGGGACTGCCCGTGAAGGGCGTGGTGCTCATCGGGATGGCGGTGGAGGATCCGGCGATCCCCTCTACCCTCAGCCACATGCCGGACATGGCCGCGACCCACTGGTACCATCTGCCGGAAAAGCCCGCTTTGCAGGCGCAGTTTGTGGAGGAGGCCTGCCGCTTTGCGCGGGAGGAGGTTCTCCCGCTCCTCTTCCTCGGGGAGGCGGCAGGGGAGAAGCAGCTTCAAGATGCTGCCGAAAGGCTGTCAGGGTACACCGGCCTTTCTCAGGACTACTGGGTACAGAACCGTCTCCTGCTCCGCTCGCCTGACGATATTCAGAAGCGGTCCCTTCCGGGCTACACGCTGGACCTCTACGACAGCCGGAACAAAACCCCCGACGGGGAGCCCTATCAGCTGCTCGGGGGCGACAATATCCCGCTGCTGGTGATGAACGATCTCCTCCTGCCGAGGCTCGGCGTCACGTCAGAGCGCATCTACTATACCGGGAACCTCAACATCCACGCGCAGTTCTCCTTTGAGACGGAGGACCTGCCGGAGGGCCTGCGCAAGAGCCACGTGGACTGCCTCCGGGAGGCCATGGAGCGCACGAGGGACATGCAGGTGCTGGTGGCCAGCGGCCTCTACGACCTGTGCACCCCCGCCGGCACCACGGAGTACATCCTGCGCCACAGCCACCTGCCCGGGGACCGGGTCAGCTTCCGGATGTATCCCGGCGGCCACGGCATCTACTCCTCCGAGGAGGGCAAGCGCACCTTCCTGGAGGACGTGAGAAGCATGCTGGAGGGCCAGAAGCACTGAACCCGGAACGTATCTGTATTAAACGTATGCTGTGTACTGTCTGTATGATGCGCATTATGCACATTGTGCAGTGTATAAAGAAAGGAAATGCCCATGTCTCAGCCTGTTGTTCTCCTGGGCCGGGTGATCGACGCCGTCTCTGACCGTCCCATCCCGGACGGCTGCGTGATCGTGGAGGGCGAAAAAATCGCCTACGTTGGGCCTCAGGAAAGCGCGCCCAAAACCGATGGCGCCACGGTCTATACCGTCCCGGACGCCACCATCCTCCCGGGCTTCATCGACGCCCACATTCACCTGAGCGGGGATGAGAGCGTCCACAGAAGCGGTTCCTCGCACTTTGACCTCCTCCTGACGGCCGTGCGGGACCTGCGGGACCTCCTGGACGCCGGCGTCACGGGTGTTCGGGACATGAGCGCCTTCGGGCGGCCTCTCCGGGACGCCATCGAGGCGGGGAACATTGAGGGCCCGAGGATCATGGTGGGCGGAAAGGTGCTCAGCATGTCCTCCGGCCACAGCGACTGGGACCCTAACCGGAGCGTTCAGGAAAACAACCGCGACAGCCTCATCTCCTTCATGATGGACGGTCCCGAGGCATGCTACCGGGGCGTGCGGCAGCAGTTCCGGGAGGGCGCAGAGTTCATCAAGATCTGTGCCACCGGCGGTGTGTCCTCCGCCATCGACGATGTGAACGACCAGGAGTTCTCGGAGGAGGAGCTGAAGGTCATCATCGAGGAGACGCACCGGCACAATACCTACGTCACCGCCCACTGCACCGGCACCGCCGGAACCCTGGCCGCCCTGAAGGCCGGCATCGACGGGGTGGAGCACGGGGTGATGCTGAATGAAGAGTGCTGCGAGATCATGCGCGCCCGCGGCGTGCCGCTGGTCACGACCCTCTCCGTCGCCCTCGGCCTTGCCGACATGAAGAACCTTCCGCCCCACATGATGCGAAAGGCGCAGGGCGTCAGGGAAGCCGCCATGCACTCATACCAGCTGGCCCATGAATACGGCATCACGGTGGCCCTTGGCACCGACTACTCCAACAGCCCCAACACCCCCTTCCACGCCATCGGCATGGAGTTCCACGCCCTGACCCGCTGCGGCTATACGCCGATGGAGGCCATCCAGGCAGGAACGAGAAACGGCGCAAGGCTCATGCGGCGCGAAAAGGACCTTGGGACGGTGGAGGCGGGCAAGCTGGCGGACCTGGTCATGGTCTCCGGCGATCCCCTCCAGGACATCCGCATCCTCGGGGATGCGGACAATGTGAAGCTGGTGCTCAAGGGAGGAAAGGTGCAGAAGTGGACAGGGACATGAGCTTTGACTTTGACACGTGCGTGCGCCGCGGTCCCGAAAACCTGAAGCGCCTTCTGACGGACGAATCGGTCCTCCATCACGGCAGCGTGAGCCTTGACGGCGCGGAGCCGGACTACCCGACCGCCCCCGTCATCCGGGAAGCCGTCCGGGCACTCGCAGAAAACGGCCTCTTTGGCTTCACGATCCCGGACGCGCGGTACCGCGGGCGCGTCCGGTGGTGGATGCAGGCCTCCAGGCAGGTGGAGATCCGGGAGGACTGGATCGTCCCGACGCTCGGGACCATCCACGCCCTCGCATCCCTCCTGCGGCTCCAGAATCCCGACGGAGAGGGGGCCCTCATGGTCATGCCGCCCGTCTACAACCGCTTCGCCCAGGCGGCGGACCGGCTGCGCATGAAGGTCGTGAGCTGCCCGCTGATTGAGTGTGATGACCGCTACCGCATGGATATCCCCCGCCTGAGGCAGCTGGTACAGCAGGAGGACGTGCGGGTGCTGGTCGTCTGTAACCCCCACAACCCCATCGGGCAGATCTGGACAAAGGAGGAGCTGCGGGCGGTGGGCGAGGCGCTCGAGGACAGCCGGGTCATCATCTTCTCGGACGAGATCTTTTCCGACAACACCTACGGTCTTCGCTGCCCGAGCTTTCTGGAGCTCAGCGACTTCCATGACCGCCTCGTCGTCTCCACCTCGCTGGGCAAGTCCTTCGGTCTCACCGGGCTCAATCACGCCAATCTCCTGATCCCGGATCCCGATCTCCGCGAGCGCTTTTCCGACCGGCGCACGAGGGATCACTATGGCTCCATGGATCCCGTGGCCTACGCGGCCACCGTCTCCGGGTACACGGAGGAGGGGCTCCTGTGGGTGCGCGCCTCCAACGAATTGTGCAGAAGAAACATCCTCCTCGTGAAGGAGACGCTCCGGGACGTACTGCCGGATGCCCGGGTCTTTGGCGGGGAGGGTGCCTACGTCCTGTGGCTGGACCTGCGGCGCTGCTTTTCCTCGGAGGAGGAGATGCAGGACTTTCTCCTGCACAGAGCCTTTTTCTGCGGGGATCCCGGCAGCAGCTACGGAGCGCCCGGCTTCCTCCGCATCTGCGTGGCCACCCCCGAGCGGGAGATGCGAAGGCTCATGGAGGACCTGAGGGCGGCTGTGGAGAGCCGCGGCTGACACTTCATCTGTATTATCTGTAATCTGCACATCATCTGTATGATGTGCATTCTGTGTATTATATGTTCTATGTGTAAGGAGGCTTTTCCATGCTTGTGATCGAAGAAAACAGGGTCCGGGAGATCCTGACCCCCGCCCTCTGTCTGGATACCATGAGACAGGCGCTGCGCGACCTGGAGGAGGGGAAGTGCGACATGCCCTCCCGCCTCATCTGCCGCATGCCCAACACCGCCGCCTTCGGCTTCATGCCGGCCTACGTGGGGGACTGCTTCGGCGCCAAGGTCATTGCCGCCTATGCCCCCAACATGGGCACGGAATATCCCTCCCACATCGGCTATGTCATGCTCTTCGAGTCGGAGCACTGCACCGTGCAGGGGCTCATCGAGGCAGGGTCCATCACCGAGATCCGCACGGGCTGCGTGTCCGCCGTGGCGACGGACCTGCTGGCAAAACAGGACGCCCCGCACCTCTGCCTCATCGGGTGCGGCGCCCAGGCTCGATCCCACCTTCTGGCCATCTCCCTGGTGCGAAAGATCGAGAAGGTCACGGTCTATGACCTGAGCGTTCAGGCAGCCGAGGCCTTTAAGGCCTGGGCCGAGGAAACCTGCCATGTCTCCGTGCAGGTCTGCGACAGCCCCCGCGCGGCGGCGAAGGATGCGGACATCATCTGCACCCTGACGCCATCAAAAGAAGCGTACCTGACCCTCGACATGGTGAAGCCCGGCGCCCACGTGAACGCCGTGGGCACCTTCTCGCCCGTGACCCGGGAGGCCGCCTCCGACCTCGTCGCCGCCGCCCGCCTCTATGCGGACCAGGTGGACGCCTGCAGGCGGGAGAGCGGGGAGTACCTGATTCCCCTGAAGGAGGGGCTCTGTCGGGAGGATCACATCGTGGGCTCCGTGGGCGAGCTGCTCCTCGGGAAATGCGAGGGAAGACGGAATGACACCGACATCACCCTCTTTGACGCCCTGGGCCTCGCGGTGGAGGACATCGCGGCTGCGCGGCAGGTCTATCTGGAGGCAGCAAAATCATGCACATAACCCTTGCACCCGTGTCCCGGTCTGGCGCCCTTGAGCGCCTCCAGGTCGAAATCCGCCTGACACAGCCCGCCCGCGCGGGCGAAAAGCTCTGCAGCTTTCAAAGGGAGACCGTCTCGGTCCGGGCACCGGAGCCTGAAAGCCTGCGCCTCCGGGACGACCTCGGCGACATCCCGTTTGATCTCATCGAGCGCACCGAGTACCCCATCGTCTGCCTGGACCTGGTCCCGGGGCGCGAGAGCGCGGGACCGCTGACGCTCGCCTATGCGCTTACGCCCTCCATGCGGGAGACCTCCGGGCGACACGGCCCCTACTTCCAGTTCGCGGAGGAGTCCGGCGGGGGCACCGCCCCCGGCATCGCCCTTCTCCCGGATGTCCCGGGATATGACGGCCCCGTGAACCTTTCCTGGGACCTTTCCGGCCTGCCGCAGGGCAGCCGGGGCATCTGCACCTGGGGCGAGGGGGACCTGCAGGGCCTGCCCCTGGGGCACCTGAGACAGTGCTACTATGCCATGGGTCCCGTGAAGTCCCTCATCGATGGGAGCTTCGGCTTCTACTGGCTGACCGAGCCGCCCTTTGACGTGGCGGAGATCGCCCGCTTTACCGGAAAGCTCTTTGGCATCATGCAGCGGTTTTTCCATGACACGGAGTCCGTCTACCGCATCTTCATGCGGGAGGACTTCACCGAGTCCAGCGGCGGCACCGCTCTCATGCGCTCCTACATGTTCGGCTGGAACAGGACGCAGCAGGTGTCTCTCCCGGAGCGGCAGAACCTGCTGGCCCACGAGATGGTCCACAACTGGCCGCACCTGCACGACGAACCCTACGGCACCACCACCTGGTACGAGGAGGGGACGGCGGAGTTCTACTCCATCCAGATCCCCCTGCGGGAGGGGCTCATCTCCCCTAATCAGGCACTCCATGAGATTCAGACGCGGACGGATGCCTACTTCACGAACCCGACCCGCCACCTTTCCGATGCGGAGGCGGCCGGGATTGCCTGGCAGGACCGCCGTGCCCAGCGCCTGTCCTACGGCCGCGGCGTCTTCTTCCTGGCCCATGTGGATGCAGCGATCCGAAGGGCCACCGCGGGCCGCGCGTCCATCGATGACGTGGTCCTGGAGCTCCTGGAAAAGGGGAGGGGCGGGGAGGATCTGTCCAATGGCACGTTCCTTGAGACCGTGAAGGCCGTGTCCGGCCTGGACGTATCCGGGGAACTCTCGGACCTTCGGGCCGGAAAGCCCTTCCGGCCGGACCGGGACAGCTTCATGTCCCTGTTTGACTTTGAGGAAACTGCAGCCACAGAGCAGGGGACCGGAGAGACGGTCCCGTCCTTTCTGTGGCACTTGCGGGAGGAAAAAGAATGAGCCGCTTTACCCCTCAGGACCTCTGGCGCTTTTCATCGCTCTCCTGTCCTGCCCTCTCCCCCTCGGGGAAACTGTGCGCCGTGGTGTTAAGCCGCCCGGACCCGGACGGCACGTCCCATCCCCGCGTGCGGGTATATGACACGCAATCTGCCGCGCTCCTCTACGAGACCCCGGGTGCTCTCCGGGAAAAGCAGCCCGTCTGGTCGGGCGACGGGTGCCTGTTCCTCCTCTCGGATGAGACGGGGGACTTTCAGGTGACGAGGCTTACGGATCACCTCCATACACGGGAAACCCTCACCACCCTCCGCCGCGGCGTGGACCGCTTTGACGTGAAGGGGCATCGTCTGGCCCTTGCCTGTACCCTGTATCCGGACGACCTGGAGGGGGGCCTTGCGCTTCATCCCATGAAGCAGGACGAGAAGGCCGCATGGGCTGAGACCATCGCCCGAAGGCCGTATGTGGCCGAGGACCTCACCTGCAAGATGGACGAGTGGTACGGCATGCGAAAGGGTGAGCAGTCATATCTCTTCACCCAGGACCTGGGGACAGGTGCGGTCACTCGTCTGCCCTTCGCCTTCGAGTGCGTCTGCCCCCGCCTGTCGCAGGACGGGGAGCGTCTGGCCTTCCTCTGCTATCCGCATGCGGGCGCACAGGGCCGCCAGGCCGAGGTCGCCGTCTCGGATCTGACAGGGGAAAACCTGCGCCTTCTGACCGAAGGCACGGGGCTCTTCGCCCAGACCCTTCAGGCCCCCGTCTTCTCCGGGGACGGGAGATATCTCTTCGCGCCGCTCCTGCACGAGTTGGAGGGCCAGATGAGCCCGCAGGTTGTGCGCTTTGCGCTGGATGCCGGCGACGCACCCGACTTCTTCCCGGACCTCACAGCGGAGGATGACTGCGAGGGCGTCGGCGAAATGGTGGCATCGCGCACCGACCTCGGAAGCGCCGACAGCGTCATCGCCCTTCAGGGAGATGATCTCCTCTTCCTCGGCGCCTTCCGCGGGAGGAGCATCCTCTACCGCATGGCGCTCTCTCCGGATGCCCGCCCCGTGCCGGTGGACGTACCCGGGGCGCACCCGGTGGAGTTCTCCGTCTCGGGCAGCTCGCTGGCCGTCCTCTCCGGGACAGACAGCCGTCCCGCGGAGCTCTATGTGAACGGTGTTCAATTGACCCACATCCACGACTGGCTCCCTGACATGGAGGTCCCGGAGACCCTCACCGTGCACATCCCGGAGGGGGAGAGCGGTCCGGCCCTTGACTACTTCATCTCCCTGCCCCCACATGCCACGGGCCCCGTGCCGGCGGTACTGGACATCAAGGGCGGCCCCGAGACCATGCAGACAGCTGCCTACTGGCACGAGTTCCACGCCCTGAACGCGGCCGGGTTTGCCGTCATCCGCGGGAATCCCAGGGGCAGCAGCGGCTACGGGCGGGCCTTTCGCGCGGGTGGCGTCTGCTGGACGGACAGCGTCGTGGATGACCTTCTCCGCATGTGCCATGACGCCGCCGAAAAAGGCCTCATTGATCCCGAACGCGTCGGCGTCACCGGCGGCAGCTATGGCAGCTACATGACCGTGAAGCTGATCTCCAAGACGAAGTACTTCCGGGCCGCGGTGGCCCAGCGGGTCTTTGTCAACCCCGGCACCTCCTACGGGACCGGCGACATGGGGTTTGTGTCAGCCGGCGAGATCCCAAAGCGCTTCACCATGCTCTCCTATCTCACGGACCGCGCCCGGGGCTCCAACATTTCCCGGGTCGATGCCATCGATACTCCGCTCCTCATCCTCCACGGGTACAGGGACTACCGCTGCACCTTCGAGCAGGCGGAGCAGCTCTTCGTCGCCATGAAGGAGCGTCGTCGGGACGTTCCCGTGCGCCTCGTCATGTTCCCGAAGGAGAACCATGCCCTCACCCGTACCGGCAACATGAAGGCCCAGGTGCGCCACCTGCAGGAGATAGTGGAGTGGTTCGTGAAATACCTGGCATATGATACAGAAAATACAGATTCTACAGATACGACAGAAAAGGAGGTGCGCGCATGAAGGAACCGTTTACACTGGACCGGTGCATCCGCATGGAGCAGCTCTCCGGCGCCGACTGGCTGAAGCGGGAAGGCCTTGTGGCCTTTGCTTCCGGCACGCGCGGCCTTGTGCTGCGCTGGCTCGGCCGCGGCGATGAGCTTTCCATCTCCCTCGGCCGCGCCCCCTCCTTCCCGCGCTTTTCCCCGGACGGGCGGTACCTGAGCTTTGTGGCCACCGTGCCGGAAAAGGGCCGGCAGGTCTGCCTGTATGACATCAGCACGGGCACAGCGCGCCCGCTCACGTCCATCCCCGGCGCCGCCATGGAGCCCATCTGGTCGCCGGACAGCCGCCATCTTCTCTTTGCCTCCTCCCAGGAGAGCACGGACCGCCCCCAGCCGGACCCGGACGAGCCGGTCGTCATTGAGGACTTCCACTACAAGGTGGACGGAGCCGGGTTCATCCGCCCGGACAACCATGTGCAGCTGTACCTGTGCGATGTCGCGAGCGGCGAGACACGCCAGCTGACCCAGGGCACCAGCGACTGGATGCACCACAATTTCTCCCCGGACGGTCACCTCATCTGCGCCTGCGGAAACCTCCACCGTGGGAAGGAGGAGAGCATCGGGTTTGACCTGTACGTGATGGACCTTCGCGATGAAAATCCCGAGTTTCGGCAGATCTCGGAGGGGCTCATCATGGTGTCCTACCCGAATCCCGTGCGGCCCGTGTTTGGCCGCGGGGGAGAGGAGGTCATCATGGCGGTGCTGGACCCGGAGGCCCAGGTCAACGGCTATCCGCCGGCGGCGCTCTACGCGTTTCCGGTAGGCGGCGGTGAGCCGCGGCGGCTTCTTGACCGCGACGGTGAGTGCTACGGCTGCGTCCAGTTCCCCTACAACGCCTTCTGCGGGCGGGACATGGACAAGATCCAGCTGGACCCGGAGACCGGCGATGTGTACTTCGTGTGCGGCTACAACGGCACGGGTGCCCTCTACCGCCTGAAGGCAGGTGACACCCATGCGCACATCCTCCTTGGCGGAAAGCGGGTCATCCACGGCCTCGGCTGCATTCAGGATGGGGAGATGCTCATTTCAGAGGGTCTTGCGGACAGGCCGGAACACGGGCTCATCCTGAACCTCCGGGATCCGGAAAGCGGGATGCCCTGCCTTTATCAGGCAGGGGAGGATGTCCTGAGGGAATGCGAGATTGCAACGACGGAAGACTTTTTCTTTGACACCCTGGATCACGAGTCCCGCGTCCACGGGTTTGTCATGCTGCCCCCCGGGCACAGGGACGGGAAGGTCCCCGGCATCCTCTACATTCACGGGGGCCCGCACCCCTTCTACACCTACGGCTTCACCGCCGAGTTCCAGGCCCTGGCCGCCCGGGGCTATGCCGTCCTCTTCTGCAATCCCAGAGGATCCTCCGGCTACGGGGACGTGCACCTGAACACCCAGCGGAGCACAGACGGCAGCGCGTGCACAGATCTATTGCAGTTTGTCGATGAAGCGCTCCGCCGCTTCCCGCAGATTGATCCGGACCGGCTCGGCGCCACCGGCGGCAGCTACGGCGGGTACATGACCAACTGGCTGGCCGGGCACACGAAGCGCTTCCGTGCCTACATCACCCAGCGCTCCGTCGCCAGTTACCTCATCTCCTACGCCTCCTCAGACATGCAGGGCGAAAGCGCAGGGTACAAAAACTTTGAGGAATTCATGGTGGAGCAGCTGCGCGTGTCCCCCGTCTCCTATGCCGAGAACATCGACCGGCCCTTCCTCATCCTCCACGGGGAGGATGACCTGAGGTGTCCCGTGGAGGAAGCACACCAGCTGTTTGTGGCCGTGAAGGACACACATCCGGACCTGCCGGTCCGCCTGGTCATCTACCCGAAGACGGCCCATGACCAGCCCCGGGATCCGGAGATGCTGAGACACTACTACAAGGAAATGTATGCCTGGTTTGACAGGTACCTGTGACGGAGAGGTGAAGCATATGGCCCGCGCTCTGGATCTGAGGGAAATTGTATGGGCGCTGGAGACAATGGACCCGGAGCGCGAGATCGCCTTTCTGGACCTTGTGGACATGCACGTCGTGACTGCCGCCCGGGACCCCCTGGATGGACGGGATCAGGAGCTTTTTGACGCACTCGAGATGGAGCCTGACCGGTTTTTGCCCCTTCCTGTACCATCCCCCAACGACGAACGTCACCTGATGGAATCCTTCGCTGCGTCCCATGCGGATCTTCTGCCGGACACCTCTGATGTTTCTGAGGAAGGCCTTCGCGCATTCGGCCTTGAGCATGAATACCTTGCCTTCCGGCGGGAGCATCTGCGGGCAATTGCCCGGGCATGGGCCGTGCATCATGACATAAATTCTTGATTTGGTGCAAAATCCTGATTCGAAAATTCTTGATTTGGTGCAGAAAATGGCCTTGATTTTTCTTGATTTGGTGCAGTCTGCGCTTATTCTTCCCTGAAACCTGGCAGAAATCCCTTCGAGCATTGCGTCCTTCTCTGAGCATTGCATAAGCCTGCTTTATTGTACAATCTATGTTTTTTGCAAAAAAACCACAGAGAGAAATTGATCCGAAACGGCTTCAAAATGGTTCCTGCTTCCTTGACGGAAACAAATCCATCCTTTATCATAAATCGCAGTTACCAATTCCTAACTCTCTATAGGTCCATTCCGACGTCGCTTGCCCGGCACATTCCGATGAAGTTCACGATCCATCGCACCCCTGACAGACCCTGTATTCAGCCTCTGTCTTTTCTTTACATCATCTTGTCTTTACAGGGGCTGTGTATCTGAGCAGTGTCCGATCTCGTGATTCTCAAAGGATATGCCTGCAGTACGTCTCAGGACCTCGCTCATTCCCGAAAACGGGAACCCGGGCGAAGAGAAGAACACACAGGTACCACAAAAAAAGGAGGGTTCTCATGGCTTA
The DNA here is from genome assembly GCA_017460395.1 of Clostridia bacterium. Lineage (GTDB taxonomy): Bacteria > Bacillota > Clostridia > Christensenellales > Aristaeellaceae > UBA2943. Next base: position 20,675 of record JAFUBA010000165.1, read on the forward strand.
CCGCAACCGTCTGACCCATCTTCTGGCACTGGTGCTCTCACTTGTGCTGGTGATGACCGCCGTGGTCCCGGCTTCCGCCGCGCCCACTGAACTTTACAAGTCCGACTATGCCTCCAAAAACGAGGCACTCCAGGCCGGCCTTCAGCTCAACGAGAAGATCGCTGAGGAAGGCATGACCCTGGTGAAAAATACAGATGGCGCGCTGCCGCTCAAGGAGGGCACCAAGGTGACCCTGCTGGGCTATGCGGGCTATCATCCCAATGCCGGTGCTTCCATGAACGGCGGCGATGCATCTGCGGGTGCTGCCATCGCTCAGGCAGACGTGGTCTCCAGCCTGAAGGATGCGGGCTTCGAGCTCAATCCCGTCGTGGAGGCAACCTATGCTGACACCGCAGAATTCACTTCCGATGCAGCTCTGGTTCCCGCCTACCGCGCTGTCTATCCCTTCTGGGCCAACCAGATTGAAGAATATGACACCGCCATCGTGGTGCTGGGCCAGGGTGCAGGCGATGGCCTGGTGCATGCCCAGCAGCTGGATAATGTGCAGCTCGGCATCGTAGACTGGGCCACCGAGCACTTCAGCAAGGTGGTCGTGCTGATCAACACCTGCACACCCATCGAGCTGAAGGCCATCCAGGACAACGAAAAGGTTGCCGCCATCCTGATGATCGGCGAAGCCGGCGACAACGGCTTTGAGGCCATCGGCAAGATCCTGAAGGGCGAAGTCACCCCCTCCGGCCGCACCGTGGACACCTGGGCTGTCGACTTCACCAAAGCCCCCAGCTACATGAACGCCAACATCAACACAGAGAACGACGCCCACAGTGTGGACGGAAACGGTCTGGCCGTCGGCTACACCCAGTTCTCCGTGGACGGCGAGCTCAAGAACACCTGGGAAGTCGGCTACGAGGAAGGCATCTACATCGGCTACAGGTACTATGAGACCCGCGCCTATGAGGAAGCCAGGAAGGGCAATGACACCTGGTTTGACGAGAATGTCGTCTACACCTTCGGCTATGGCCTGTCCTACACCGACTTTGAGTGGGAAGTCACCCCTGTGACTGCTGCCGACAGCGCCATCACCAAGGCTGACACCCTCGACTTTGACGTCAAGGTCACCAACACCGGCGCTGCCTCCGGCAAGGACGTGGTGGAACTGTACTACACCGCACCCTTTGGCAAGGAAGAGACCGGCAATGACACCGTCATCGAAAAGGCCTATGTGGTCCTGGGCGACTTTGCCAAGACCAGGGAACTCGCCCCCGGCGAAAGCGACACCGTGCGCGTGTCCATCCGCGTGAAGGACATGGCCTCCTACGATGAGAAGACCGACCGCACCTATGTGCTGGACGCCGGCACCTACAACATCAAGATCGCCCAGAGCGCACACTATGGCGCCGGGAAGAACGACAAGGACTTCTCCTACACCGTCGCTGAGAAGCAGCTGTGCAATGAGTCCGTCGGCGGCGCCGAGGTCACCAACCATCTCGATGACGTGACCGAAGGCTTTGCTTCCGAGGGCTATCAGTCCCTGTCCCGTCTCGACTTTGAAGGCACCTGGCCGGATCAGTATGTCCAGACCAAGGAAATCACAGCCGAAGAATATGCCACCTTCGCATATGACGATGCCGCCTTCAACGCCTACTATGACGCAGAGGCCATCGGCGAGGTCACCTATGCGGATGCTGCTGAGCGCACTTCCGACAAGTACGACATCCAGCTGTCTGACCTGATCGGCGCCGCAGCCGATGATCCCCGCTATGACGAGCTGGTCAGGCAGCTGACCCTGGATGAACTCATCACCCTGGTCAACTTCGGCGGCTTCAATTCCTACGGCATGCCCTACATCGGCAAGCCCTACTCCCGCGACACCGACGGCCCGAAGGGCTGGACCGGCAACTACACCGACACCAACGACCGCTTCAATTACTTCTCCTCCGAGCCCCTGATCGGTTCCACCTGGAACAAGGAACTGCTCTATGAGATGGGCAAGATCGTGGGCGACCAGGGCCTGTGGGGCAACTCCACCGTTCCCTCCGGCATGGTCTACTCCTACACCGGCTGGTACGGCCCGGGCATGAACCTGCACCGCAGCCCGCTGCTGAGCCGCTACACCGAGTACTACTCTGAGGATCCCTATCTGACCGGTATCCTGGCTGCCAATGTTTCCCAGGGCGCCATCTCCAAGGGCTGCTACATCACCCTCAAGCACTTCGCCTTCCATGAGGACGGCGGCGGAGCCATGACCTATCGTATGGGCGCCATCGGTTCCGGTACCCCCAACGACGGTCTGTGCGCCTACATGACCGAGCAGACTGCCCGTGAAATCTATCTCAAGTGCTTCCAGATCGCCGTGGAAGAGGGCGATGCCCGCTTTGCCATGGGTTCCTTCACCCGCATCGGCAAGATCTGGACCGGCGGCAGCTATGCCATCAACCAGCAGATCACCCGAAACGAATGGGGCTTTGACGGCGCCGTCGTGACCGACATCACCCTGTACTGGGCCTGCAACGCTTATCAGCTGGTGAAGGCCGGCTCCAACATGATGCTGGACGCCTTCGTCTACGGCCTGAACTTCGGCGTGTTCCTGGACAGGGACACCATCCTGGCCATGGATGACACTTCCCGCAACATCACCATCTACTGCATGCAGCGCGCTGCCAAGGAGATCCTGTACATGGTGGCCAACTCCAACGCCATGCAGATCCCCAAGGGCGCCAAGGTCGTCTACTCCGACATCATTGAGGTGGACGATGAGGAAGTCAGCCTGACTCTTGAAAACGCCAAGGCGGGCGAGGCTTACACCTCCGTGGATCTTGGCAATGCCAAGCTCAACACCTACTACGCCTATTCTCCCATCACCTACTCCGCAGAAGGTCTGCCTGAGGGCCTTGCCATTGATGCCGCCACCGGCCTCATCACCGGCACACCTGCACAGGCTGGCGAATATGCGCTGACCATCACGGCGGAAGCTGACGGCTATGCCCCGGCCTCCATCCAGCTGTCCCTGGTCGTCGAGTAATATGATTCCTGGTGGCCGCAAAAGCCGCTTGGCGGATGCGGCCACCAGGCCGTTTTGAAAGGAGCCTTATCATGAAAAAGATTCTTGCTCTGATCCTGGTCCTTGTCCTCACGCTCCCTGTCTTCGCCGCCATGGCAGAAGACACCGAGTATATCTTTGAAGCAGAATACACCGAGCTGGAAGGCCTCGAGGGCCTGGGCGTCTCCGGTTCTCCCACCGGCCTTGGCCTGGTGGCCGAGAATAACAAGGCTTCCAACGGCTACTTTGTCGGAAACCTCGGCACCGCCAGCCCCATCACCTTCCAGATCGTGTCCGATGCCGACGCCGTGGCGACCCTGAAGCTGGTCGTAGGCTCCAACATCCTGGGCAACTGCACCTGGAACCCCACCACGCTGAACATCCTGGTCAATGACGAAGCCATCGACTTCAATGAGTTCACCACCGACAACGGCGATGACCCCATGGATCAGAACAACTTCAAGACCAAGAAGATCGGCGACATCAACCTGAAGGCCGGCGAGAACACCATCGTGATCGTGGCCGGTGAAAACACCTATCGCTCCAATCTGCCCAGCGCTCCGTCCCTGGACGCCATCAAGCTGACCACCACCGCAGCCCTTGAAATGATCGAATCCGAGGCAAGCCACGACGAACTGGACTGATCATCTCTGGTCATGCCCGTGTTTTTGTGCCCGCGTGCACAGGGCACGGGCCTTTATTTTTCGAGAGAGGAGCTATACTTACCCAGATGCGCAAGAATGCAAATACGAAGGCCAACTCGAAAAGCAATCCGAAAAAGGGGCGTGGCGTGAAGGTATGGGCGATTGTCACGAGCATTCTTCTCGTGATCGCCATCGCAGCCAATGTGGTGCTTCTGACCGTGCCCATCGCCGGCAACTCTTTCAACCTGCTCTTTGGCGGCGAGCGCGCCATCCTCGCGGAGGGCGAGGGCGGCGGCACCGTGTATGAGCAGGAATTCTCCACCAAGGATGAGGCCCTCAGGGCCGCTCAGGACTTTGTGATCGAAGTCGAAAAGGAAGGCATCACGCTTCTCAAGAATGAGTCCCAGGCACTGCCGCTTGAGAGCGGGGCCAGGGTGTCCGTGTTCGGCAAAAACTCCGTGAACATCGTGACCTCCGGCTCCGGTTCTGCCTCCAGCAATTCCTCTGCTGCCGGCAACACGCTCTACGACAGCCTGACGGCGGCCGGTATCAGCTATAACCAGACGCTGAAGTCCTTCTATGAGGACAACGGAAAGAGCGGCAGTGGCAGGCCCGAGAACCCGGCCATGACCTCCGGCCAGCGCCTGGCGGGCTATGCCACCGGCGAAACCCCCATCGCCTCCTACACAGCGGATGTCACCGCCAGCTACAGGGATTTCTCCGATGCTGCCATCGTGGTGATCTCCAGAATCGGCGGCGAAGGCTTTGACCTGCCGCGCACCATGGCCACAGATTTCACCTATCAGACCGCTGTCACCGGCGCTGAGAGCGCTGACAGCCACTATCTTGAACTGGACGCCAACGAAAAGGCCCTGATTGCCCACGTCAAGGAGAACTTCTCCCGGGTGATCGTGCTGCTCAATGTCGGCACCACCATGGAGATGGGTGAGGTACAGTCTGACGGCGACGTGGACGCCGTTGTATGGATGGGCTTCCCCGGCGGTACGGGCATCATGGCCCTTGGCCAGGTGCTGACCGGCAAAATGTCCGACGGCACCGCCTTCAGCCCCTCCGGCCACACCGTGGACACCTGGGCCAGCGATTTCACGCAGGATCCCACCTGGTTCAACACCGGTGTCTATGGCAGCGAATTCGGCAACCGCTACCTCTACGGCGGTGACAAGACCGATTTTGCCTTCGTCAATTACATGGAAGGCATCTATGTGGGCTACCGCTACTATGAGACCCGCGGGTTTGAAGAGACGCGGAACGACGCCGCCTCCACCTGGTATCAGGATCATGTGGTCTATCCCTTCGGGTACGGCCTCTCCTATACCACCTTCGACTGGGATGTCACCTTCAAAACGCCGGACGGCACAGCCATCTCGGAAAATGACCTGATTGATGTGTCCGTCAAGGTTAAAAATACCGGCAACTATGCAGGCAAGGAAGTGGTGCAGCTCTACTACAGCGCACCCTACAGCTATGACCAGCCCTCCATTGAGAAATCCCACGTGGTCCTGGGCGACTTTGTGAAGACAAAGCTGCTGCAGCCGGGTGAGGAAGAGACGGTCACGCTTCAGCTGAAGGTTTCCGACATGAAGTCCTACGACTATGCGGACCAGAATGAGAACGGATTTTCAGGGTATGAGCTGGAGGCGGGGGACTATCAGGTGTTCGTGTCCGCCAATGCCCACGATCACCGTGCCGCAGCCACCTATCCTCTTGCAGGCGGCGTTCAGCTCGCAACCGAAGCAGACAGATGGGGCACGGATGTACAGGTGTCCAACCGGTTTGACGATGTGAGCGCAGGCATCTATGGCGACTGGACCGCTGCATCCTTTGTCAGCCGCCGCGACTTTGCCGGTACTGTGCCCACTGACTATCTGCCGGACAGCGCCCGCACCCTCACCGATGCACAGATGGACGCTCTGAAGGCCTCCATCAAGCGCAAGTACAGTGCAAGTGATGAAGGGCAGCCCTGGGAGGTCACCGGCGTCACCTTCGGGGATCCGGTCAACAACAACCTGTCCCTCAAGAGCCTGCTGGATGACAACGGCTCTGTCTCCTTCGATGATCCCCGCTGGGAATCGCTCCTGGATGAAATCACCCTGGACGAAATGAAGACGTTGGTGGGCTATGGTGCCTTCCGCACCAACCCCGTGTCCGGCGTGGACGGGATTGTGAACAAACCCATGACCACCGATGCTGACGGCCCCTCCGGGTTTACCAGCTTCCTGTCTGAATCCGTCATCTACAACACCTGTGCCTATCAGGCGGAATGTGTCCTGGGCTCCACCTGGAATACGGACCTGGCAGAGCGCATGGGTGAACTGGTGGGCGAGGAAGGCCTGATCGGCAACGAAAAGGGTGACGGCCTGCCCTACACTGGCTGGTATGCACCCGCCGTCAATATCCACCGGTCTCCCTTTGCAGGCAGAAACTGGGAATACTATTCTGAGGACGGTGTCCTGTCCGGCAAGTTTGCTGCCAGGGTCGTGGAAGGTGCAGCCTCCCGCGGCGTATACTGCTACATGAAGCACTTTGCCGTGAACGATCAGGAGACTGACCGCGAATACAACGGCATTCTCGTCTGGCTGAACGAACAGGCCATGCGTGAAATCTATCTGAAGCCCTTCGAGATTGCCGTTCGCACGGCAGATGTGATGGTCAACGGCATGATGTCCTCCTTCAATCGTCTTGGCATGACGTGGGCGGGCGGCAGCTATCCGCTGCTCACCTCTGTGCTTCGCAACGAATGGGGCGCACGCGGACCTGTCATCACAGACTTCAGTCTGAACACGTACACCCACGTGGATGAGATGATCCGCGCCGGCGGCGATCTGTTCCTGACACAGGACGCCAAGACCTTCAACAAGGATGACGACGCAACCCAGATCAGCCTTCTGAGACAGGCTTCGAAGAATATCCTCTATGCTGTCGTCAACAGCAACGCCATGGGCGCCACGATCATCGGCTACAAACCGCCCATCTGGCACACCTGGATGTATTGCATTGACGGTGCCCTGGCAGTGCTCCTGGCACTTTGGGGTATCCTGGCATTCAGAAAAGCAAAGAAAAAAGCGAAGTAATATCAGTGCCCTGACTGCCTTGGCAGTCAGGGCACATTTCGGTGTACGCCGGGACCCAGTCCTGGCTGTCCCTGGCACTCTTCCTGATCACACCAGGATGGCACCCGATCAAGGGTTTTTGCCTGGATGTTCACCGGATGCAGCCAGACAGGTAAGCGTGCAGAATCCTGGAGAGCGTTTCCTGAATCTCCATGCGCGTTTCCGTCAGGCACCATTCGAACACGCATCCCTTCACGATGGTGCACACATCCATCGCGGTCTCGTGTATGTTCACATCCCCCCGCAGGATGCCCAGATCTTTGGCATCCTGCATTTCTTTTTCGGAGCGGGCCATGACGGTCCCCGGCGCAAAGCAGCCGTTCTCCTCGTCGAGGTAGGCCGAGAGGGCCTGGTTGCCCGTCGTGTAAAAGCTCTTCATGAAGTCCCTTCCCATCTCCTGGTAGCGGCCGATCAGGTGCATGTACAGCTCCGTGATCCGCCCCGCGATGTCAGAAAGGGGTGTCCTGAGGTCAAAGCCGTCAAAGGACTCTTCCCGCACGAAGGCCATCATCAGATCATTCTTGTCAGAAAAATAATGGTAGAACGTGCCGACGGACACGTCGGCCTTTTCGCATACCTTTCGCACCGTCACAGCATCCGCCCCGATGGCGCCGATCAGCTCGACCGCCGCCTTCAGGATGGTCTCCTTGCATTCCCGGTTGCCTTCGCTCTTCCCGGGCCTTCCGATCTTTTTCATACCGCCCCTCCAAAAGAAAAATGAAACATGTTCTATTTTGCCCTTGACATCTTACCACAGACCGTGTAAGATCGCAAATCGAACATGTTCTATTTTTAGAAGCTGATGTATGGAGGCAGGAACATGAACATCACCTACTGGTCGGACTACGCGTGCCCGTACTGCTATATTGGGGAAACCTACCTGAAAAAGGCCATCCACAATCTTGGGATGGACAATGAAATCCTGGTGGACATGAAGGCCTTTGAGCTGGATCCCGGCGCCTCAAAGGAATATACCGGTCCCACCGTAGACCGGTTCGCGAAGAAGTACGGTCTTTCCCTCCAGGGCGCCCGGAAGCGGATCGACGGCATCTCCCAGATGGGGCGGGATGCCGGACTGGATTTCCGCTATGCCGAGACCCGCTACACCAACACCTTTGACGCCCACCGCCTCACCAGGCTGGCCCGGCAGTCGGGGGACCGGGACCTCACGGACAGGCTCTCCGAGCGGCTGTACAGGGCCTACTTCAGCGAGGGCCTGGAGCTTTCAAGCCACGATGTGCTGCTCCGGATCGCCGCAGAGGAGGGCATGGACAGGGAAAAAGTGCAGCGCCTTCTTGACAGCGACCAGTTTGCCATGGACGTGCGGCTCGATGAGCGGGAGGCGGAGCGCTGCGGCGTACACTGCGTGCCCTATTTCGTGCTGAACGGCCGCCTCGCGATCCCGGGGGCCATGCCCGTGGAGAGCATGGAGGAGGCCATCCGTGAGGCACTGGAAGATGATCATCAGACCCCGAAAGAAGGCATGACCTGCGGACCGGACGGCTGCCGGATCGCAGATCACAGAGCATGATCGCCTGTGTGCCCGTGAAGGGCTATTTTGCGGTCAACTGCTATGTGTGGGTGGACGATGACACGAAGCACGGTTTCCTCATCGATCCGGGCGCCCAGGGGCGCGAGCTCATGGAATTCTGCCATGAGCAGGGCTTTATCATCGAGAAGATTCTTCTCACCCACGGCCACTTCGACCACATCGGGGGCATCGTCGCGATCCGGGCGGAATCGGACATCCCCGTGTACATCCACGCGGCAGGGGAGCAGTATCTCACCGACACCCACCTGAACCTGTCCCACTACTGCCGCTGTGACATGACGGTTCATGGCGCACGGCATTTTCAGGACGGGGACGTCTTCAGACTGGACAGCAATCCCGCCTGCTCCCTGCGCGTGATCCACACACCCGGGCACACGCCGGACTCGGTGGTCTTCTACGATGCACGGCACGAGGTTGCCTTCGTCGGCGACACCATCTTCCGGGGCAGCCGGGGAAATGATCAGTACCCGGGTGGGGACGGGCGTCAGCTGCTGAGCAGCATCCGCCGCCGCATCCTGACCCTGCCCGGGGACACACGGCTCCTCTCCGGGCACTCGGAGGAGACAACCGTCGGTGCCGAAAAGCACCTGTATCTGTAAGTGAGAAAGGGAGAAATACATGAAAACCATGAAACGGCTGGCAGCCTTCCTGCTGGCATGCGCGCTGCTGCTCTCCTGGGGCCTTTCGGAGTCCCGCCGTGTGTCGGGGCTTGCCCACGGAAACAACGGTCCCGTCATCGTGATGCTGACCCTGGAGGGGGACCGCATCCAGGACATCACGGCCTGGCCGCATCTGGAGACACCCGGCATCGGCGTGCCGGCGGTGGAAAAGGTGGCAGAAGCGATCCTTGAGCAGCAGTCCCTCGACGTGGACGCTGTGGCCGGTGCGACCGTGTCCAGCAGGGCGACGGTCGCGGCCGTGGAAAATGCGCTCCGGAAGGCCGGCGTGTCCACAGAAAAGTACCATGAGACACTGCAGGGGGAAACCATCGACAAAACCACCGATGTGGTGATCGTCGGCGGCGGCTTTGCAGGCATGGTCAGTGCCGTTCGCGCAGCCCAGGCGGGTGCAAAGGTCATTCTTCTCGAGCGCTCCGGGATGCTCGGCGGCAACGCCCGCTTCGCCATGGGATGGATCAGCGGGGCAGGCTTCCGCATCCAGAAGGACCTCGGCGTAGAGGACAGCACGGAGCAGTTCTACCGTGACATCATCGGGTTTGCCGGGGGAGAGGCGAACCTCTATCCTGCCACCGCAAAATACTATGCAGAGCAGTCCGGACCCGCCATCGACTGGCTGCAGGAAAACGGGGCAGAGTTCAAAAATGAGCTGAACCCCGGGATCTACGATCCCATGAGCGTCCTGCGCGTCGCCTGGGCCAGCCATATGGGCACATCCCTGACCGGCGGGATGCAGGCGCAGCTGGACCAGCTGACAGCGGCTGGGCAGGTCGAAATCCTCCTGGGCACAAACGCAGAGGAGCTCCTCCTGCAGGACGGCGCCGTGGTGGGCGTCAGGGCCACAGACACCCGCGGCGATACCCTCCTGATCCATGCCGGTGCCACCATTCTGGCCTCCGGCGGCTATGAAGCCAGCGAGGAGAAGCTGTCCGCCATGTTCGAGTATGTGGCCCGCAGCTTCATGACGGCCTCCGGGGGCGACACCGTGGATCTGGCCGTGCAGGCCGGCGCCGCGACCCATGACATGGACTACAACACCGTCACCGGCGGCGTCCTGCCAAACGACGGCTTCTACTCCAACATCTACATGAACACCACCTATGGCGGTCTGATCTTCGTGGATGTAAACGGCCGCCGCGTGTTCAACGAAACCGGTGCCAGGACACTGGAGAAGTCCAATGCGTGGGTGAATGCCCCGGAGAACACCCTGTATGCGATCCTGACAGAGGACATGCTCGAGGAGAGCGACCCGATCCTGAGCTACGGCAACGCCTGGACTCCGGTCAGGGACACGGACTGGGCGGTCTGGAAGGGTCTGTGCGCACACGGCAGCCTGATATACCGGGCAGATACACTGGAAGAGCTCTCTGCGCTCCTGGGCATGCCCGCCCTGGTGGAGACTGTTGCGGCCTACAACGGCTATGCCGAAAGCGGAACCGACGAGGATTTCGGGCGGACAGAGCGGCTCCTTCCGCTGAAGAAAGGCCCCTTTCTGGCCGTGAAGACGATCCCCTACTGCGGCTGGGCCTCCGGCGGTCCCATGGCGAACAAAAACATGGAGGTGCTGCGGGAGGACGGAAGTCCCATTCCCGGCCTGTATGTGGCGGGCGAGGGCGCGGGTCATACGCTGGTGGCAGGCAGGACACCCATCAGCGGCATGTACCTGGGCATGTGTGCCACCTTCGGCATTGACGCCGCAGAGCATGCAGCAGCGTATGCGCTGAAGTAACCGGATCCAGTCGATAGCTCCGTTTTCTGCACGAAGGCGCCCAGACATA
>JAFUBA010000166.1 GCA_017460395.1 Clostridia bacterium
ACACGGGACAGATAGAGCTCGCGGGAGACATTCTTGACGGCGATGCGGATCTTTCCGTTGCTGTCAAGATACGCATCCTGGATGGATGCAGCGTTCCGATAGTGGCCGATCTTCACCGCGATGGAGGTCTCAAACCCGCCGTCCTCGGTGACGCCGCGGACCACGGTCTCGCCCTCTGTAACGCCCGTGATCCTCACCCTGTGCAGCTGGTTTTTCACGGGTTCCACCGTAGCCACATCCGTGTCGTCGCTCTCCCAGGTCATGTTCATGTTGGAAGGATTCTTGGGCTCAAACACGGCACCCGCAATCGCCGTTTCCCTCACGTCGATGTAGGCAGTCCTGCGCAGCATGTGTACGCTCTGCACGTGCTCGCCCACCCGCACCCGGACCTGGTCGCGGATGTTGGTGCCGTCCGTGGTCACCGCGTTCACATACGCCTCCCCGGCACCCACCGCCGTGATGGTCCCGTCCGGGGCGATGGTGAAGACGCGCTCGTTGGTGGAGGTGAGCTTCAGGGTCTGGTTGCTTGCCTCCTCGGGCTCGATCGTCCAGCTGAGGTGCGCGCTCTCGCCCACATACACGGGCGGTGCAGCATCCAGCGTGAGCTTCCGGACGGGCTCTGTCACGTTCACCGCCACGGCGGCGCGCACCATCTCGTCCTCCCGGCTCTGGCAGATAATCTCGCAGTCGCCCAGCGCCACGCCGGTGATCCGTCCGTCCTGGCTGACCCTGGCCACCGATTCATCCGAGGACACCCAGGTCACCTGGTGATTGTTGGCATTTCGGGGGAGCACCGTGGCCTTCACGTAGACAGATTTCCCTGCCGCAATGCTCAGTGCATTCATGTCCAGCTCAATCCCCATGGGCGGCTGGGTGACCTCAAGGTAGATGCTGGACTGCACATCGCTGCCGTCCTTTGCCTTCGCGGTGATGCGCACATCGCCGCGCCCGACACCCCGCACGGTGCCGTGCTCGTCCACCACGGCCACCTGCTCATTGCCGGAGGTCCACTCGACGTCCTTCAGGCTTGCATCCGCCGGCTGGACATCGGCGCTCAGGGAAATGGTCCTGTCCACCGCCACCTGCCGGGCCTCGGTGCTGAGGCCGATGTGGTTCACGCGCTGGATCACCAGCACGCGGTAGGAAAGACTGGCATCAGGGTCCGCCGTGCTGGAAACGGTGATCACCGTCTCGCCCACCTGCTGTCCCCGGATGGTATTGTCATCGGTCCGAACGACCTCGGGGTTTTCCGACTGCACGGTATAGCGCTTGTCCCTCAGGGACTGGGGCTGCACCCGCGCATAGAGATCATAGCTCCACCGATACGGCACCACCATGACCGGAAGCTCCTCTTCCACCGCCCCTTCCCCGCCGCGAAGGGCCAGGACAAAGGGGTCATCTGCCGCATAGATCGGCAGCCACTGCGCGTTGGTGAGCTCGATGGTGACCGGCTCCGCCTCCTCGGCGACTGCGCCAAGGAGCGCCATCAGCACCAGCATGAGCGCAAGCAGTGCGCCCGTCAGCTTCTTCATTGCATCCAACCTCCCGAAATTCTGAAGGCCCAGCCTTCATGACAGGTGTTCTCCCCCGTCCTGAGAAGCCTTTGGCTCCAATGATATAGACGAGAGAGCTACCGAAAATGTTCCGGCATTTTCGCACATTGCGGCGCCTGCACCGCAATGCAGGTGCAAGTATAGCCCAAAAACCTTCTTTTGCCTACAGGTGCACTTTCCCTTTCCCTCTTCCTTTTCATCAGGTGATGCTGCTCTTATGCGTGTCCCTGCCGGGCAATCCATGATATAATCCGCATGAAGGTTTCTTACAAGGGAGGAAATGATATGCCGCAGCAAAGCGATACGCATGAAATCAAGATTCAGAGGATGAAGGAGCTGACCCGCCTTCAGGCCCGGGACCTCACCCTTCTCAGGCGCAGGATCCACATGTACCCGGAGACCGGATGGCTTGAGATGCGCACCAGCAGCATCATCGCGGGCACGCTCTCGGACCTGGGCTTTGAGGTGCTGACCGGGAAGGATGTCGTCGCCTCCTCAGCCCGCCTGGGGCTCCCCTCCGAGGAGAGCTTGAAAAGCCATGCCGATCTGGTGGAGCGCCAGCCGGACACACGGCTCGACTTTCTCACAGAGGACATGAAGCGCGGGCACACGGGGGTCATCGGGATCCTCCGCTGCGGCGAGGGACCCGTGGTGGCTTTGAGGTTTGATATCGACGCCCTGCCCATGACCGAGCGCGCGGACGACGGCCACCGGCCCGCCCGCGAGGGCTTTGCATCCAGAAATCCCGGCATGATGCATGCCTGCGGCCACGACGGTCACGTGACCATCGGACTCGGTGTCGCCCAGGTCCTTATGGAGATGCGGGAGCACCTGCACGGCACGCTGAAGCTCATCTTCCAGCCGGCCGAGGAGGGTGCAAGAGGCGCGCGCGCCGTCACTGCGGCTGGGCATCTGGACGACGTGGACTACTTCATCGGGAATCACGTGGCCCCGACCCGCTCCCTCGACGATGGCGACGTGACCTGCGGCACCTGGGGCTCTCTTGCCACCACCAAGCTGGACATCACCTTCCGCGGGCTTGCAGCCCATGCGGGCGGCTACCCGGAGGAGGGGAAAAATGCCCTTCTGGCCGCGGCCTCCGCGGCCCTCGCCCTCCACTCGATCCCGCGCCACTCTGGCGGGCAGAGCCGGGTGAACGTGGGCGTTCTCAGGGCCGGAAGCGGCAGAAACGTGGTCCCGGACCTGGCTGAGATGCAGCTGGAGGTCAGGGGCGAAACGACCGAAATCAACCGCTACATGGTGGACTCCGCCACGCGGATCTGTGAGGGCGCCGCCGCCATGCAGGGGTGCCAGGTCGACATGGTGACCGTCGGCGAGGCCGAGGGACAGCACAGCGATCTTCCCCTGATCGAGCGCATCGCGGGTGTCGTGGCAAGGGACCTGCCGGAAATGCAGCTTTCCTCCCAGCAGAACGCCCGCAACTGGGGGAGCGAGGATATCTCCATCATGATGAACCGCGTCCAGGCGCACGGCGGCCTTGCCACCTACATGCGCACGATGACGGACATGCCAAGTGCCCAGCACACCGTGGGCTTCGACTTTGACGAGGACGTCCTTGCAAGGGGCGTGGAGGTCTTCTGCGCAGCCGTCCTGGACCTGATGGACCATCCGGCGTAAAGGAGGCATATCATGACGACACTGCTGCACAGCGCCCGCGTGCTCACCATGTGCGAAGAGACGGGCGAACTCGAAAACGGGTACGTGCTGGTGGATGGGGAAAGAATCGCGGATGTGTCCGCTCAGGCGCCGGACCGCCCCCTGCCCCCTGCAGACCGCCAGATCGACTGCAGGGGCGGCATCCTGCTGCCCGGGTTTGTGAACCTGCACTGCCACGCGTCCATGGTGCCATTCCGCAGCATGGGCGACGACTGTCCGGACCGCCTCCGCCGCTTCCTCTTCCCGCTGGAGAGGGATGCCCTGACGAGGGAGCTGGTATACCTCGGGGCGAAATACGCCATCGGGGAGATGTTTCTCTCCGGCATCACCACCTTCGTGGACATGTACTACTTTGAGGATGAGGTGGCAAAGGCCTGTGAGGAGACCGGCATGCGGGGGTATCTCGGGGAGACGGTGCTCTCACAGGTGACGCCATCGGCAGAACATGACCGCGAGGGACTCCGGCTCACCCGCGAGTTCCTTTCACGCTGGCACGGTCACCCCCTGGTGCACCCGATCGTCGCGCCCCACGGCACCACCACGGTGTCCCCCGAGGCGCTGCGCGCCTGCCACGAGCTGGCCAGAGAGTACGACACCCTCATGACCCTGCATGTCAGTGAGATGGACGATGAGATGCGCTACTTTGAGGAGATGGGCACCACGCCGCTTGGGTACCTGGACAGCCTCTCCTGCGTGGACCGGCACCTTCTGGCAGCCCACTGCATCCACCTGACGGACGGGGACGTAAAGCTCCTTGCCGGGCGCGGCGCGAAGGTTGCCCACTGCATCGGCAGCAATGCGAAGGCCGGCAAGGGGATCGCCCCGATCCGGGACCTCCGGGATCAGGGCGTCGGGTTCGGGTTTGGCACAGACGGGCCCTCCAGCGGGAACACCCTGAGCATCCTCGACCAGATGCGCCTGTTTGCCGTCACGCAGAAGACGAAGTACCACGACCGAAAGCTCTTTCCCGCACGCGAGATCGTCCGCGCGGCCACCCGCGGTGCGGCGGAGTGCCTGTCCCCTTCCCCGGCCTTTGGCTATATCGCAAAGGGTGCCTCTGCGGATCTCGTCCTCATCTCCACGGACAGCCCCGCCATGTTCCCCGCCTACAACCCTTACTCTGCCCTGGTCTATGCAGCCGGCACCCAGGATGTGTCCCTGGTGATGGCGGGCGGAAAGATCGTGGTGGAAGACCATTCTCTGACAGCCTTTTCCCTGAAGGACGTGAGGGCACAGCTGCAGCGCGCCATGGTGCCCTTCGTGGAGGCCGCAGAGAAGTATCCCGACTGCGTGTAATTGTTCTCACAGGGAGACGCCAGCCTGCGTGCGTCGCCCTTTTTTTACGTCCCTGGGTGTCCATCCTGCAGTGGACTTTTTTCCGCTTTTTTATATAATGCTTGGTGGACTGGCACTGATTCCACAAGCGCGATCCATACAGACCGGCACGAAGGCAGCCTTTGGGGCTGCTTCGGCTGTCACCTTCCGGCGTGCCGGAAGCTTCCGAACATGCAAAAAGACCCCGTCCCACAGGCGGACGCGCGGCCAAGAAATACAGAATAGAAAGTGATCACATGGACGAACAAAGCGGCATGAATCCCCAGAGCACCCAGAACCCACAGACCACGAAAGAAAAGAAGCGGCAGGACACCGACCTCAGCCGCCTCTACAGCCAGAAACGGTATGATGAGATCATCGAGGCAGGAAAAGACGAAGCAAAATGGCCTCAATTCCTCGCGGAGGACTGGTTCTGCATCTTTTCCGCCATGAACATCCGCACCATGTCCCCCGAGGTCATGGAGCTCTATAAACGGGCTCTCCCCACCTGCCCTGTCCTTCGCACGAGGAGCAGCTTCAACATCCCGCTGTGCTGGGCCATCTACAGGGAGAAGATCCGGAAGTTTGATATCAAAGGAGACTGGTCCCTCCTGTTCCGCCAGCTGGATTTCATTCTGGAGCGCTGCTACCAGAAGGACTCTACGCCCCGTGCCCAGGCGACCTTCACCGTCGTCCGCCTGATGCTGACCGGCCACCGCACGAGCGAGGGACAGATCGACTGGCCGAGGATTGACCGGTATCTCTCCGTCCTCAATCCCGCCCTCCTCTCCACCGAACCCTTCCAGGGACGCAAGGGCCACCTCATGCCCTCCCACAGGGAGACCTGGTACCTTCGGAAGATCCGGGCGCTGCATGAGATGAAGGACTACACCCACTGCATCGGGTTTGTGGACGCCTCCCTGAGGGCCGGTTTCACCTACACAGGCGACAATGTGGGGCGGATGCTGCTCGCCAAGGCGCAGAGTCTCATGGCCCTGAATCGCCTCGATGAGGCGGAGGAAACCCTCCAGAAGGTCCTGGAGAGCATGAAGCGCTTCCCCGTATATGAGCTCCTCTACCGCCTCGAGCGGTCGCGGGGCAATCAGAGCAAGGCGCTGGAATATGCATCGCTTTGCGAGCTCACAGCCGGCCAGCACTCCGGCAGATGCGCCTTCATGGCGGAGCACGCAGCATACCTTCAGAGCCTCGGGGAGACCGAGGAGGCGGCCCTCATCTGGCACGAGCTGACCCTCCGGCAGGAGGAAAAGCCGGAAGAGGTGCCGGACAAAGCAGACGCGGAGGATGATGCGCAGGCCGATGTGGACACAGAGATGCCTGTCCCCGAAGCGCCATTCCAGCTGCCCGCAGATGCCGTCATCCCGGAGGACGTTCAGAGCCTGAGCCTTGAGGAGACGCACACGCGCCTTCAGGCCCTCTGGCGCGCCCGCAGGGCGCAGAACACCACCTGGCACACGGGCGTCGTTGTCCGTGTCCTGCCAGAGGGGCACAGCGGTTTCCTGCGCGAGGATGACGCGAGCGGTGACGGCGCCGAGCCCTCCTTCTTCTACTTCGCTGACCGGGATTTTGACGGCCCGCACCCGTCCCTTGAGACGGGCATGCGCCTGCGCTTTGCCGCGACCCGGCGCATGGACCGGGCAAAGAATGTCGTCAAGCCCGTGGCCATCCGCCTCACCTTCCTGGAGTACGCACCCGCAGCGGAAGCTGCTCCTGGAGATCAGGCTGCTCCTGCAGAGCAGTCTGCACCTGAGGTGGCGACGGATGAGACCGCAGAAGCCGTAGAAGAGGCGGCATCCGCAGAAGCAGAAGTCGAGCCTGTAGCGGTGGAGGAGCCCAAGGAAGCCGTGCCGGCAGTGGAAGAGACCTCTGTGGAAGCGGCCCAGACAGTTGAAGCCGCACCGGCCGAAGAAGGCGTCGCTGCCCCCGAAGACGGCAGCGAAGAGTAACGTATCCCGGCATGTTTCCGGGGAAAGGAGGCAGCCATGATCGGTGCCCTCATCGGCGATATCGTCGGATCCAGGTTCGAATGGATCAACATCAAGGAGAAGCAGTTTCAGCTCTTCCATGATCAGTGCCGCCCCACCGATGACAGCGTCATGACGCTGGCGGTGGCAAAGGCCCTGCTGAAGTCCCCCTCCCCGGAGGTGCTGCCACAGACGGCTGTTATCTGCATGCAGGAGCTTGGACGGAAATATCCCCACGCCGGCTACGGCGGCACCTTTGCCGCCTGGCTCGTGTCGGATGAGCCCAGGCCCTACGGCAGCTGGGGCAATGGCGCCGGCATGCGCGTGTCCCCCTGCGCCTGGGCAGGAAAGACCCTGGAAGAGGCGCTGCGCCTTTCAGATGCCGTGACCGGCGTCACCCACTCCCATCCGGAGGGGCTGAAGGGTGCCCGGGCCATCACGGCAGCAGTGTTCCTTGCCAGGCATGGAAAAACACAGTCGGAGATCCGGCAGCATATCCGGGACAACTACTATCCCCTGGACTTTACGCTGGATGAGATCCGCCCCGCCTACCGCTTCGACGTTTCCTGCCAGGGCAGCGTCCCTCAGGCCATCGAGGCCTTCCTCGAGAGCACGTCCTTTGAAGATGCCGTCCGCGGCGCCGTGTCCATCGGCGGGGACAGCGACACCATCGGCTGCATGGCAGGCGCGATCGCGGAGAGCTACTGGGGTGTCCCGGAGAGCATACGCGCCCGGGCCCTCGATTATCTCGATGATGCCCAGCGCGATATCCTCCTGTCCTTTGAAAAAACATACGGAAAGAAAACGGTCCCGGATGCGGGCGCATAAACATACTCTGCCAGTATGCCGGGCCGTCCCCTGTGCCGCTGGACAGAAGATGTATGACGGGAAATCATTCAGGAGGCGATCACATGAGCCTGTATGCCCTGGGCGATCTGCACCTCCACTTCCAGGCGGAGCTGAAGAGCCCTGCCCAGATGCAGGGCGTCTGGCGAAACCACGAGGAGAAGTTCCGCAGGCACTGCGAAACCCTGATCGGAAAAGATGACACCCTCCTGCTCCTTGGCGACCACAGCTGGGGCAGGACCATCGGTGAGTGCGAGCTGGACTTTCGCTACATCCAGGCCCTCCCCGGGCACAAGATCCTCCTGCGCGGAAACCATGACATGTTCTGGGATGTGAAGAAGACGGACGCGCTGAGCCGCCGCTTTGAAGGGCGGCTCCAGTTTCTTCAGAACAACTACCAGGTCTATCACGCAAAGGACGGGGATGTGGCGCTGGTGGGCACCAAGGGCTACACCTTCGAGGGGCCCTTCTATCTGAACCGTTCTGGCCGCATCACCGGGTGGGACGAGGATGCCGAGGCGCACGCACAAAAACTGGTCGCGCGGGAGGCAGAGCGGCTGGAAATCTCATTCCAGAAGGCCATAGCGGATGGATACAGGCGGTTCATCATGCTTCTCCACTATCCGCCGACAAACATCCTGGAGCGGGAGAGCATCTTCACCCGCATGGCCGAAAAGTACTGCGCGGAGCAGGTCATCTACGCCCACTGCCACGGGGAGACCCGCTTCCACGACAGCCTGGAGGGGACCTTTCACGGGATCGAATACCACCTGGCCTCCGGGGATTATCTCAAATGGAAACCGCTGAAGGTGATGGACTGAAAAGCACCGGGAGGCCCAGTCTCTGGGGATCCCGGTGCTTTACTTTGGTTGTCATCCGTGCTCTCGAATTCCCGCCCCGTCTTTCGCGATCCCTCCATGCGTGGT
The DNA here is from genome assembly GCA_017460395.1 of Clostridia bacterium. Classification (GTDB taxonomy): domain Bacteria; phylum Bacillota; class Clostridia; order Christensenellales; family Aristaeellaceae; genus UBA2943. The sequence goes on from JAFUBA010000166.1 coordinate 8,299, forward strand.
ATCATCTCCTCACAAGAACTTCTTTCACAGCGAGGTGTACAGATGAATCCGATGCTTCTTTCCCGCGTCCGCACATCCGGGCGGGTGACATTTCTCCATGGTGCGCTCTATCTTGGCTTCTCCGCCTCCTTTGCGGAATTTGACACGGACAGCGAGGAGATGCTTTTGAACCTCGTGACCGACCTTCATCCCCTGGAGAAAACCTTTCAGGGGCGGGTGCAGGTGACGGTGGACGGGAAGCTGATCCTGGACACTTTGCTTTCAAAACCCGTCACGCCCGTCCACTTCGGATTCCCGGAGACAGACGGCCTTCACCGGGTCCGCATCACCAAGCTGTCCGAGGCCGCCTTCGGGCTGGTGGGCATCGAGTCCATCTGGCTGTGTCCCGGGGCCAGGCTGCTTCCGACGGAGCCGGAAACGCGGCGGATCGAATTTGTCGGCGACTCCATCACCTGCGGGTACGGGGTG
>JAFUBA010000167.1 GCA_017460395.1 Clostridia bacterium
AGAAGAACCCCAGACCGAGGCTGAGCCGGTGGTCATTACCAGCGTGGATGGCGGTACCACCGCCACCTTCCAGGCGGACGGCACCTTCGTGTTCGATTTCTCCGCCTACAGCATTCAGGAAGTCGGCACATGGACCTTCGCAGCCGGCAAGCTGACCGTCACCAATCCCAATGGCCTGGAGGCCGTGGCCGAAGGCGACCCGCTGGTGCTGCACTATGTGTCTGCCGCCAGCGAACAGCTCACCGGAGACTATGAGGTACCCGCCTCCGCCCTGACGTTTGAGAACGAAACACCTGCCGAGGAAGCAGAAGAACCCCAGACCGAGGTGGATCCTGTGGTGATTGAAAGCGTGGACGGGGGCACCACCGCCACCTTCCAGGCTGACGGCACCTTCGTGTTCGACTTCTCTGCCTACAGCATTCAGGAAGTCGGCACATGGGCCTTTGCTGACGGCAAGCTGACCGTCACCAATCCCAATGGCCTGGAAGCCGTGGCCGAGGGTGACCCGCTGGCACTGCACTATGTGTCCGCCGCCAGCGAACAGCTGACCGGAGACTATGAGTTGCCTGCCTCCGCCCTCAAGTTTGAGAGTGAAGCACCCGCCGAAGAGGCAGAGGAGCCCCAGACGGAAGCCGAGCCGGTGGTGATTGCCAGCGTGGATGGCGGCACCACCGCCACCTTCCAGGCTGACGGTACCTTCGTGTTCGATTTCTCCGCCTACAGCATTCAGGAAACCGGAACATGGGCCTTTGCTGACGGCAAGCTGACCGTCACCAACCCTAACGGCCTCGAAGCCATGGCCGAGGGGGACCCTCTGGCGCTGCACTATGTGTCCGCTGCCAGCGATATGCTGACCGGAGATTACGAAATCCCCGCCGACACGTTTGCTCCTTGATAGGGAGGGCTGAGCATGAACAAGATTCACGGAACCAACCTGGGCAACTGGCTGGTGCTGGAAAAATGGATGAAGCCCGACTTGTTTGAAAAGTACGGCGTGGAGGATGAAACCTGGCTGGCCAGAACGTTGCCGGCTGAGGAATTTGCCGCCGTGCTGAAGGAGCACAGGGACACCTATGTGACCGAAGAGGATTTCCGTTTCATCGCGGAGAGCGGACTGAATACTGTCCGCCTCCCGGTGACCTACGGTGTGTTTGGTGACCGTCCGCCGCTGGTGGGCGCCATCGAATATGTGGACAAAGCGATCGACTGGGCGGAAAAATACGGGCTCAGGGTGCTGCTGGATCTGCATACCGTGCCTCACAGCCAGAATGGCTATGACAACGGCGGCATCACCGGTGTGTGCAAATGGCGCAAATATCCTGACGAAGTGGAATTCGCCCTGACGGTACTGGAAAGACTGGCCCAGCGTTACGGACACCGGGAGGGCCTGTACGGCATTGAGGTGCTCAACGAGCCCATCAGCTGGATTGTGTATATCACTGCTCCCTCCACCGGCAAAGCGGCGGATAAGGAGGAGGCCAAAGGGTCCGGTTATGTGCCGCTGCCTTTCCTCCGGGATTTCTATACTAAGGCCTATCAGCGCATCCGCAGATATCTGCCGGAGGAAAAGACCATCGTATTCCACGATGGCTTCCGCTGCACGGCCTGGAACAAGTTCTTCCGGGAGGCACACTTCAAAAACGTGGCCCTGGACACCCACATCTATATTTTCGCCATGGAAAACTTTGTTCCCATCGCAAAACCCTGGGTGTATAAAATCTATCTGAAAGCCTGCATGGCACAGGTGCGTAAGGCGCAGAAGGATATTCCCGTCATCGTGGGTGAATGGTGCATCTGCAACAAATACGCGAATAAAATGGAACAGTCCGTCATGACCCAGGAGGAGAGGGCAGAAAGGCAAAAGCAGAAATACCGGGAGATCGCCACGCTGGAGCTGAACGCATGGAAGGAAACGGCGGGCTGGTTCTACTGGAATTACCAGCTTCTGCGGGATCGCACCACCCCCACGGATGAAAGCTGGAAGGAAAGCTGGGATTTCTGCCGGTGCATGAAAAACGGCTGGCTGACCAAGGAGGCGCTGAAAGCATGACGACCACGAAGAAGAGCTTCTGGAATCTGCACGCTCTCAATTCCCGCACGGACAAGCAGAGCGTGAAGCTGCCGGAAATGATTTTCGGCTATTTCCTGGGTCCACTGCTGGTGCTGGCCATGACCAGCGTGGTATCAACCTATTACCTGACATTCTACCGCACCTATGATGACGTGGTGGCCCAGGGGAATTTCCTGGTGCTGCTGCCGCTGATCAGCATCATCCCCATGGCCCTTGCCAATATCATCGTGGGCATCATCCTGGGAAAGACCAAAACCAGGCAGGGCAAGGCCCGTCCGTTTATCCTGACGGCGGGTCCCCTGCTGCTGATCTCCGGCATCGTCATGTTCGTGATTCCCTATTTCAGCCTGGGCTTCCGCATGGTCTGGATGGCGATCACCTACAATCTGTTTGCCGCCCTGGCAAATCCTATCTACTCCAATTCCCATTACCTGATGGTGTCCCTGTCCACAAGGAACCTGGATCAGCGGGGCAAGCTGTCCGTGGTGGCAAACATTCCGGCGGTAGCAGGCAATGGACTGGTGTCCAGCATCCTGATGCCGGCCATCTTAGGGTGGATCAAGTCGGGCGAAGTCTTGGGCATGGAAGCAGGCCTGGGGTATCAGATCGTGCAGAACCGCTGGCAGACTGTGATGATGATCTTTGCCGTGGCTGCCTTCGTCGGCTGCCTGCTGGAGTACTGGTTTACCCGGGAGCGCATCACCGAGGAGGATATCCCCGAGGAAACGGGAGCGCAGAAAACTGAAACCATCTCCACTGCCCGTCAGCTCAAAGCCGCCGCAAGCGATAAATACTGGTGGATCATCATGATCTTTTATTTCCTGTATCAGGCGGGGGTCATGTTCAAGGGCGGTTATGTGTTCAATATTTTCTGCAATGACTTCTTCCCCTCGGTGAACGTGTTCGGCCAGACCCTGAACGCTGAGGGCGTCCAATCCCTCATGGCGCTGATCGGCGGCATCCCCCTGGCGGCTGGCATGCTGTTTGCATGGCCCGTCGCGAACAAAATCGGCAAGCGAAACTTCGTGCTGCTGGGCTGCATCGTATCCATTATTGGCAGTATCGTGTGCCTGCTGGCCCCCAGTAATTTTGTGGTGGTCACCATCGGTCAGGTGTTCAAGGGATTTTCCTCCATCCCCGGTGCATATATCATGATGGCGCTCTTCGCGGACGTATTGGATCATCTGGAAGCCAGGCACGGATTCCGGGTGGATGGCATTTCCATGAGCGTGTATTCCACCATCCTGACGGTGGTGAACGGCTTGGCGGTGGCCTTCTTTAACCTCTTCTATGATGGCGGTGCCTTCACTCACCAGCAGGTGTCCAGCTTCTTCTTCCTGGGCTTTGAAATCTTCGCCCATGGCATCCTGATCTTCGTGCTGCTTGCGCTGAACGTGGAAAAGCACATTAAGGAAGAGCAGCAAATCATCGCGGAGAGAAAGAAAGGAACCGTCCAATGAATCCAACCATGGAAGTATCCATGACCTACGGTCAGGGGAAATGGGATCAGCAGTTCCATCAAACGGTGCTGTTCCGCAACGGCGAAACGGAGAACAGGGTGATCAATCTGTATCCCGAGATCACCTACCAGACCTTTGAGGGTTTCGGAGGAGCCATCACCGACGCGGCGGGGTATGTATATTCCCAAATGAATGACGCGCAGAAAAAAGCCCTGATGGACGCCTACTTTTCGCCGGATCGGATGAATTACCAGTTCGTTCGCATCCCCATCGACAGCTGTGACTTTTCCCTCAATCAGTATGAAGCCTCCAGCAAGCCCGATCTCAGCGACTTTCAGTTTGAACGGGTGGAAAAATACATCCTGCCCATGCTGGATGATGCGGAAAAGGCCGCGGGGCGAAGGCTGAAGCTGGTGCTCTCCCCCTGGTCGCCGCCCGCCTGGATGAAGACGAACAAAGACAGGGCTCACGGCGGCAGGCTGAAGATGGAATGCTACAGCATATGGGCTGAATATCTGTGCCGGTATATCGGGGAATACAAAAGCCGCGGGTATCATGTGGCCACGCTGACGCTCCAAAACGAGGCCAAAGCGGTGCAGACCTGGGATTCCTGCGTCTTTACCGCACAGGAGGAAAAGACCTTCCTGAAAGACTTCATGTGGCCTGCGATGGAGCGGCATGACCTCACGGACATTCAGGTCTACCTGTGGGATCACAATAAGGAACGGGTCTGGGAATGGATGCGGGACATCATCGATGAGGAAACGGATCCGATGATCGCAGGCGCAGCGTTCCACTGGTATTCCGGGGACCACTTTGAAGCCCTGGATCTTTGCAGGGAAAAGTTTCCGGACAAGCAATTGATCGTTTCGGAGAGCTGTATTGAGTTTTCCAAGTTCGATGCCTCCGATGCCTCCGGCGCAGCGCTGCGGCTGAGCCACGAGCTGGCGGGTGATCTGAACCACGGCATATCGGCCTTCATCGACTGGAATCTGCTGCTGGATGAGCAGGGCGGACCGAATTACGTAAACAATTTCTGCCTGGCACCATTCCTGTACGATACGAAAGCACAAAGGCTGCTTCCTCAGCTGCTGTCCCAGTACTTTGAGCATTTCGCAAGGGCTTTAGTGCCCGGCGCAGTGCGCGTGGCCATCAGCCGATACGCAGGCGATATAGAGGCCACAGCCTGGAAATGGCCGGACGGTACCCTGGCGCTTGTGATGCTGAATCAGTCCGAAGAAATCAGGCCGGTCTGTGTACGGCTGAACGATCAGGAAGCAGATCTGATCCTGTATCCGCGTTCCATTTTGTCGGCGCGCATTCGCGAATCATGACAGCTGAAAAAGGCTCGTATCAGCACAATCTGGATCTTCGTTGCAGCTTGACACTTATCCTTGATCGCTGTACAGTTTACTCGAAAGTTAATTACTTTCGAGTAAATTTTTTTTGGAGGCGAGAGATATGTTTCTGGGCCGCGAACAGGAATTGGCGGATCTTGAGGAGCTTTACGCTCTGAATCAATTCCAGCTATTTATCCTGTATGGTCGCAGACGGGTTGGAAAGACAACGCTTCTCAACGAGTTTTGCAGGAATAAGGAAACCATTTTCTATTCAGCTGAGCAGAGTAATACCAAAGTGAACCTGGATAAGTTTTCCGAACTGATTTTCCAGCATTATGGAGAAACATCTCTTTCTCCTTTCACAAGCTGGGAGAATGCACTGACGTACATTTATCAGCGACAGAACAATCATCGATTGCTTCTGATTTTCGATGAGTTTCCCTATTTGGTGAGAAAAAATAAAGGGCTGCTTTCAACTCTGCAGCACATGATTGATCACACACTCAAAAACAGCCAACTGTTCATTATTCTCTGTGGTAGCTATATGGGCTTCATGGAGAAGGAAGTGCTTGGATCGAAAAGCCCCATCTTTGGCCGTCGGACAGGACAGCTAAAACTGCTCCCGTTTGATTACCAGACCAGTATTCGCTTTATGGAAGGCGTGAGCCCGGAAGATCAGCTGAAGCTCTATGGTGCATTTGGAGGGACAGCACTGTATCTTTCTCAGATCCAGCCGAAACAAAGCTTTGAGGCAAATGTCAAAAAGGCTTTTTTACGGGTGACAGCCTATTTATACGAGGAACCGTTACTGCTGCTGCGTCAGGAGGTTCAGGAACCAGGAGTATATAGTGCTGTCATAGAGGCGATTGCATCCGGATACACAAAGTCAAATGAAATATCGACAAAGATCGGCGAAGAACCGGCGAAATGCCTGAAATATATCCATACGCTGTGTGAACTCGGCATCCTCTATAAAGAAACGCCTTTCGGTGAAAAGGAAACGGCAAGGAAAACAATCTATGGGATCTCGGATTTCATGTTCCGATTCTGGTACCGTTATGTATTTGCAAACCGAACACTGCTGGAAACCGGTGCCGCAGAGATTGTGTGGAAACAGAAGATTGCTCCTGACTATTCAACGTATATGGGCCTTGTGTTCGAGCAGGTTTGTAAAGATTATCTGTTGAAGCAAAACGTAAAGGGGGCTCTGCCGATACTTTTTACAAGCATTGGTCGTTGGTGGGGTTCTGATCCGGTCCGGCGAGAGGCAATCGAAATTGATCTGATTGCAAGTGACGGAAAGCAATACATCATGGGTGAGTGTAAATGGCGTAATGAGCCAATCGATATATCGGTGATGAAGTCGTTGAGAGAAAAAGCAGACGTTTTCTACACAAAACGCGAAAAGACCTGGTATATGTTTTTTTCCAAGTCAGGATTTACAGAAGGTGCGATCAGCGAAGCACAGAGACGAGATGACGTGATCCTGGTTGATCTTCAGGATATGATGGAGAGCGTTCAATGAATGCTAAAGCCGGATCTTTCTACTTGGCTGCAGAGAAAAAATCACACACCGGAGCAAATTGCATGATTCCCTGAACCAATTTCCCCGTAACGCTGGGTTCCATTGAGTTACGGGGAAATTGGTTGTTTATGAAGCGCAAACTCCCATGATTATGTTTTGCCAATCCATCGATATTTTCACCATGAAGTTTCAACGAGTCACTACAAATTGTTCATAATTCTATTTGACACGATATGCTTCCTATGGTAGTATGCAAACTGGTTAGTTAAACATAATTAACATCGAACGGAGGATCCCTGTCATGAAGAGAAAAATTGTTTTGCTCGTTTCTGTTGTCATGGCGCTGTGCCTGGTTCTGGGGGCCGCAGCCTGTGCTGAGGACGCCTATCCCAAGACGGTCGGCCACGCGCTGGGAGACACCGTGCTGGAGATTCGATCTGAGCGCGTCGCCACCATCGGCTGGGGCAATCTGGATGTGCCGCTGGCGCTGGGTGTCGCTCCCGTGGGCGTGTCCAAGACGACCTATGGCTCCGCAGATGCAAACGGCCTGTTCTACTGGACCAACGAAGCGTTCGCCAAGCTGGGCGTGGATGAGCCGAACGTGTTTGACGATACCGACGGTCTGGACTTCGAGGCCATCAACAACGCCGAGCCGGACGTGATTCTGGCTGTGTATTCCGGCATCACTGCGGAAGACTACGAGCAGCTTTCTGAGATTGCGCCGACCGTGGGCTACACAAAGGAAGCCTGGGCCACCACCTGGCAGGACATGACCCGCGACAACGCCGTGGCGCTGGGCCTTGAAGCGGAGGCTGATGCGCTGGTGGACGAGATCAGCGCGCTGATTGCTGAGAAGGCAGCGGGCTATCCGGAAATCCAGGGCCTGACTGCGGCATACTGCTACTTTGATGTCTCCAACCTCAGCTCCTTCTTCGTATACATGCCCAAGGATCCGCGGGCGGCTTATCTGGTCGACCTGGGTCTGACCCTGCCGGAGAACATCCGGGCGCTGGACGACGGAAGCTTCTTCTTCATGACCGTCAGCTCTGAGAACATCGATGTGCTGAACGATCTTGATCTGATCGTGGCCTGGGGTGACACCAGCACGCTGGATGTGTTCCAGGCCGACCCGCTTTTGAGCCAGATTCCTGCTGTGCAGCGAGGCTCCGTGGTGTTCCTGGATACCGCTTCTACGCTCATCAGTGCGTCCTGCACGCCCACCCCGCTGTCCATCCCTGCAACCATTGACGAATACCTGGCGCTGATCGCAGAAGCAGCCGCCAACGTCAAGTAAAACCATACGCCTATGAAACATAAGAAGGCATGGCTGTTTATTGCCATTAGCTTCGCGATGCTTGTGGTCTCTCTCGTGCTCTCTCTGTCTGTGGGAGCGCGGGATATTCCCATATCGGACCTGATCGCGACGCTGCGCGGCGAGAGCGTCAACGCGCTCTACGCACCCATCCTCACCAAGCGGATCATTCGAACGGTGCTGGGGCTGCTCGCAGGCCTGGCACTTGGCACGGCGGGCTGCGTGATGCAGTCCATCACCCGCAACCCCATCGCCGATCCATCCATCTTGGGCGTCAATTCCGGGGCAGCGCTGTTTGTGGTATCAGGCATCGCGTTTTTCGGCGCAAAGACACCGGGTCAGTATATCGCACTGGCGCTGGCGGGTGCGGGGATCATATCGGTGCTGGTGTTCGGCATCGCATCCTTCGTGCCCGGAAAAGGCGCGGTCAGCTACAACAATGCAAACCCCATTCGACTGGCACTGGCAGGTGCGGCGGTGAGTACGGCGTGTTCGTCCCTCATCAGCACTGTCATGCTGCCCCGCACCAACGTGACCCAGGAGTTCCGCTTCTGGCAGGTGGGCAGCATCAGCGGCGGCACGTGGAACAACATCTTGACGGTGCTGCCGCTGCTGGTCGTTGGAATGGTGCTGGCCATCCTGTTGACGCCGTCGCTGAACGCGCTTGCGCTGGGCGATGACATCGCCACGGGACTGGGCGTGAATGTCACCCGTACCCGTGCGCTGGGGGCGCTGTCGGGCGTGCTGCTGTGCGGCGCAATCACGGCGCTCACCGGGCCCATTGGCTTTGTGGGGCTGATGGTGCCCCATCTTGTGCGCATATTCTGCGGTGTAGACCTGCGGGTGCAGATTCCAGTATCGGCCATGGATGGCGCGCTGCTGCTGATTCTGGCAGATGTGCTGGGGCGCTATATCGGCAGACCGGGAGAACTGGAGGTCGGCATCGTGACGGCGTTCCTGGGCGCGCCTGTGTTTATTCTCGTGGTTCGGAAAGCAAAGGTCGGCAAGCTATGACAGAAAACAGAATTGGAATTACCGAGGCCGGCTTTCGCGCACGCAGGAGCAGGGGGCGGAGGGTGCTCGCCATTCTCGCCGCACTCGGCCTCGCGGCAGCGTGCTTCCTGCTGGTGTGGGGCGATCAGGTCTACAGCATTGGCACCGTACTGCGGGTGCTGTTTGGCGAGCAGATCAAGGGTGCAAGTTATGCCGTGAACACCATCCGCGTGCCCCGCGTGCTCGTGGGCGCACTGGCAGGCTTCGCCTTTGGCGTGGCGGGGAATACCTTCCAGAAGATTCTTCGCAACTCCCTTGCCAGCCCCGATGTGATGGGCGTCACCTCTGGAGCCAGCGCCGTGGCGATCTTCGCCATGATGGTGCTGGGGCTGAGTGGCGCAGTGGTTTCAGTGCTGGCGGTGGCGGGCGGCATGGCTGTGGCACTGCTGATTCTGCTGATCTCCCAGCGGGGCGGCTTTTCCGTCAACAAGATGATTCTGACGGGCATCGGCATGCAGGCGATGCTGCAGGCCGTCATCAACTTCATCATTCTCAAAACCTCGGACTACAATATCTCCGATGGCCTGCGATGGCTGTCCGGCAGCCTGAATGGCGTTCGGATGAAGGATGTACCCGTCTTTGCAGTCGTGGTCATCGTCACAACGGTCATCATTCTGCTGCTCAGTCGGGACATCCAGATCCTTGGGCTGGGGGAGGAGCTGCCAGTCACGCTGGGCATGAGGCCGAAGCTGATGCGCTTTATGCTCATTTTAAGCTCCGTGGTGCTGTGCGCCGTCGCTACAGCGGTCACCGGACCGCTGGCGTCCGTGGCATTTATGGCGGGCCCGATTTCCGTAAGGCTGCTCAGGACCGGCGGCACCAACACGCTGCACGCCGGGTTTGTGGGTGTGATCATCGTGCTGGTTAGCGAAGCGCTGGGACAGTTCGCCTTTTCGACCCGCTTTCCCGTGGGCGTCATCACCGGTATCATCGGTGCACCGTACCTGATCTACCTGCTGCTCGGCATGAACCGCAGAAGCGCTTGATTGGAGAATAGACCATGCCTGATAACGCAATTTCACAAAACCATGTCCTCGCCGCCGAGCACCTGCAAACAGGCTACGACAAAAAGGTGATCGTCGAGGACATGACCATCACCATCCCCGACCACAAGATTTCCGTCATCATCGGTTCCAACGGCTGCGGCAAAAGCACGCTGCTGAAAACCTTCGCGCGGCTGATCCAGCCGATGAAGGGAAGCATCCTGCTGGACGGTAAAGGATACGGAGAAATGCACGCCAAACAGCTGGCACAGATTCTGGGCCTGCTGCCCCAGTCGCCCCTGGTACCGGAGGGCGTGAAGGTGTCGGACCTCGTGTCGAGGGGACGCTATCCTTATCAGACGACCTTCAAGGGCATGTCCAAGGAGGACTATGCCGCCGTGGACGAGGCCATGGCGATGATGGGCGTGACGGAGTTTGCGGACCGCAACGTGGACGAGCTCTCCGGTGGTCAGCGCCAGCGGGTGTGGATCGCCATGGCGCTGGCCCAGCAGACGGACATCCTTTTCCTGGACGAGCCTACCACCTATCTGGACATCACCTATCAGGTGGAGATCCTTGACCTGCTGACGGAGCTGAACCGCAGGCGCAACACGACCATCGTCATGGTGCTGCATGACCTGAACCTCTCTGCCCGCTACGCGGATCACCTGTTTGCTATCAAAAACGGCATGCTGGTGGCCCAGGGCAGTCCGAAGGAGGTCATCACCGAGGAGCTGGTCAGGAACATTTTTCAACTGGACTGTCAGGTGATCAGCGATCCCATATCAGGTTCGCCAATGGTGGTCCCCATCGGGCGCTACCACTCGGGAAAGTGAGACGCTGGCTGAGTCTGTGGCGGCGGTCCCGCGCCTCAATGGAGCGATGAAAACGCCTGCGCATTTTGGCGGAGCATTTTTAAAGGCATTTCCAAAGGAAAGTAAGGAACAATCATATGATCAAGGTGGCATCACTGACGGAGGATGAGATCAGAGCGGTGGGGGATGCCTTCGCGGATTTTGAGTATGCAGAGGGCGAAAAGGGCATGAATGCCTATTACAGGGACCACGACGCTGTGCGGGATTACATCTGCGACTATGTGCGCGGTTCGCTCAAGGGTGGGCGGCTGTACAGTACGAGCAACCGGCACGAGGCGTACATCGCGTTTCATCACTCCTCAGAGAAGATGCCGATCGGTGCGGACTGGATCATTTTGCGTTCGCTGATTCGACATCTGGGCATCAGGGGGACAATCAACTTTGTCAAGCGGGCATCCGCCTCCGGGCAGTCCTGTGAAGACAAGCTGAAAAAGGAAAAGAAACCCTATATCGTTGTGGGCATGGTCGCCGTGACCAAGCCGTATCAGGGCCAGGGCTATATGCGCAAGGTGATGGACAGCGTCTTTGAAGAGGGGAAGCGTCGGAACTGCCTGGTGATTCTGGAGACGGACGCGAAGCTGAAGCGGGACAAGTATGTGCACCTGGGCATGACATGCGTGGCGGAACGAAGGTTCGATGAAGGCTCGTACCTCTACGATCTGGTGAAAGCGCCATCATAAAGGCGGATAAGGACCAGGTATCGCGCTTGGATGGACAAGGGCAAAGCTTGGTTTTGCTGCCGCCTGAGAGAGAACGGTCCGGACACAGTGCTGAGCGGTCAGCTGTACATGGCCCCAGGAATCCATGCGGCGAACAAGCTGATCCCGGCGGCAATAGACCGTTGGGCCGGCATGAGAAACACGAAAGGGCTAACTGATGAACTCAGTTAGCCCTTCTGCATGTAGACGTGACAAGTAACAGAGAATCTTGTATACTTGGATACGAGGTCATGCCCTGGACCATCTGGCGCAGACTTCCGGTGGTCAAAGAAGATTCGGTAGATCCCCGTGATCGCTTTGGGAACTTCTGCCTGAGGGAAGCCTCGGAAAAATACTTTGGAGGCGCGGATATGAACGCAAAACAGGCTGCCAGAGCAGCAAAGAAGCTGGAAGAGCAGGCGAAGGGAAACATGTCCCAAACGCTGCGGGACGTCATGGATGAGGTGATTACCCCCACGGAAGGGCGAGAGAAGCTTCCGGGGGGATTTGAAGACAAATACAGGAGCGAGGTGCTCAAGCTGCGCATTGCTGATGCTGGGATGTGGGCAATGATTCCAGCCGTCAGGTGCTCGATGAACAGTAAAGAGGGCATTCGGCGCATAAAAGAGAATGACGTGCTCTTCTCATTTATTGATCAGTATTTTCAGGATGTCCCGTTTGCTTTTGAGCCAAATATGCAGGATGGAAGATACGTTTGTATTCCATCCAGTGTTTTTCATCAGGGCATTGGCATCTGTGCATCAAAAACCCTGCCGGGCTTTTTAGAGATCGGCCATTTCTGGTATCCGAGCGAGTATACAGAAAATGGAATGCTGGGGATTGATCAGGTGTATGTCGCTCAGTACAACACCAAACCGGATCTGGCATTTGCAAATAAAATCCGTAAACTGTACACAGAAGATCCGGGACCCAAGGCCAGGAAGTATTGCACATTTCCATTTGATCCAGACACGGTTTTGCGTTTTGATGGCGACTTCATGGAGCATGTGTCGAAAACCAGTCAGACAATCCGGAATGCTCTGAGGGGAAAGAGCGCTCAGATACAGAGAAATGGAGAAGGTCTGATTGTTTTCATGGAAAGAATCATGCGTTGAAAGCTCGAAGACATACGTGGCAGAGAAATCGTCCGACAGATGAATCGCAGAAGAATATCCCCCTGTGCCTTATAAACTGCAGGCACAGGGGGTTCTTTTTATGTCCATCGGCAGGAGAGGGGGCATTCATGCAGTGACGCGTGCTATCTGAAAAACCAGTATTGCTCATCTTTCCGGACGGGATTCATCCCGGAAGCTGTGATCATATGGTAGGATGCAAAATTGTTCAGATAACATTTCGCGCAGACACACAGTCCCAGATGAATTCTTGCGAAATCGACAGCTGCGGAGAACGCCGCTTTTCCCAGTCCTTTCCCGTGGTATTCAGGGAACAGACGGCATCCGATCTCTGCTTCTCCGTTTGTGGTAAAGTGCCACAGGATGACCTCACCAATCATGGGACCATCCTCGGACAAACGAATGGCGAGATTGATGGAATCGCCCGCACGCATATCATTCCGCGCACTGTCATAGAAGGTATTTTCATCCACGGGACCTGTGATGGTCTCATCATCCCGGTAGTCATAGCCCCACATCCGATTGTTTTCCACGTCGGTATTCAGACGCAGATAAGCCGGTTTATCCGTTTCCTTAAAAGCACTGAGCACGATACCATCCCTGCAGATCACAGCGTCCTCTGGCATCCTGCAGGCGGGGGAAAAGGCGTGCACCAGGTATTTGTGGACCCGGAAGATCGGCTGATACTGCTGCTTGGAAATGCGCAGACCCGGATCGCCGGAATCGTCCTCCCGGTTGATAAAACGCAACGGGTGCCCGATCTGATCGGCTACATATCGGACGAAGCCCTGATACATGACAGGGTAGGCGCCTTCAAAGCGCCGAAGTGCCTTTTCCACATGGATGACCAGAGAATCGCCCACGACTTCACCGACACTCAGCGCCGCGGCTTCATCTCCCACAGACAGCCAGGCGGTGAACAGGCCCAATTCCGCTGCGATGTCGATCAGCTGCCGGGCCCGGCGCAGTTCGATTTTTTCCAGCGCATTGGCATCGGAATGCTCTGCCTCATACGAGGAGAGCAGCCTGTCGATCTTCTCCCTGTCTTCCATCCGGATGGGCAACACCACAGGCTCGCCGTAGAGCTTGCGGAATTTGTTGATATGATTGCGCTGACCGCTGTATTTTCTGCCCTGAAAGGTCAGCGTCTCCTCGAAACTGTAAATGTAATCGCTCCAGCGCTCGTCATAGGAGGCCAGGATGGGCTGCAGTCGGGCGTCCGTCCGGATGGTCTCCCACTGCTCCTGGGAAACTGCGAAAAAGCGCAGCGGAAGATTGTTCTCTCGAACATAGCAGAGTAAACAGTCGATCATGCCATCCGGGTCAGCACCCCGGGGCCAGCTGAAGGCTGCCTGATCGTTGATATCCTGCCGTACCACAAAGGTATCGTGCCACAGGCAGAACTGTACGTTCATGCCCTCCTGCCACATAAACAGCGAGCCTGCGGAAAGGTCGTTGCACAAGGAGGGACAGGATCGCAGCCAGGGCAGGAATTGCCGGAGTGATGCCTCAGAATATGGAACGAACGATAAGACATCCGAGTGATTTTCTGCGCAGGAGCAAGCTAAATGCATCGTGCTCTTCAACTCTTTTCTATTGTCATGCAGGGGCAGGGGAACGGAATGGGTGAAGCCGCCATATCCGGCTTTTCACAGAGATCCGTCCGCCTGTGCGCTTTTGTCAGATCTTTTCTTTATGGGGATACCTGGCCATCGGTGCGATCACGGGCACGTTCGATGGTGCTCTCATGGGACGGCATACGAACACACAGCAAAAACCTCTCCGCGCCGATTGACGCGGAGAAGGAGAAAGGTTCTGCTTTTCTGGGAAAGCCACAACCGATCCCCGGAGCATAGGTCATCGCAGGTGATCAGGTGTTTTACGCTTTACTCCCAGACAAGTGTTGCATCCAGAATGCGAAGAGCACTGTATCCGTCTGTTTCAACCTTCGCCAGTGTGCCCGTCAGCGTCACGAGCGTATTGGACTTTGGATATTCGGACACTGCAGCATCCGGGATAAAGCGGACGCTCTCCGCGCAGCAGGAGCCAGGCTCGGCAACGACCAGATAGCAATAGGCGTCATCCGTGCCTTCATTGTAGAGGCCGCCGAAATAGCCTTCGACCGTAATTGTTTCTCCGATCAGCGCCGCGTTATCCGGATCATACAGCATGTCAATCAGATCGCTGGCACTGATGGACACAGTGCTGTTATCTGTTTCCTCGGCAGTACCACCCAGGATGGCAACACACAAAACCATCACGACAAGCAGCGTAAGGATACTGATCCATAGCGTTCTTTTCATTTGATTTCACCTCTACTTATGCGTGTACAACACTCAGCACATGGTAATCTTCTGCCTCTACAGCTTCACGAAGCAGTGCTTCGTCAATCACCTTTTCGGCCTGGACGGTGGCACGGCCGGCCTGATGATCCGCCTTCGCACTGATCACCCCGGGAACGGCTTCCAGTGCCTTTTTGACTCTTGCTTCACAGTGCTCGCACATCATGCCCTCGATGGTCAGCTCCATCTGCACCTGGGGCGACTGCACCGCGGAGACAGTTCTGACTTCAGGAGCGGACTGAATCGCTTTGCCTTCGCCTTCTTTTCCGCGCAGGCGGACAAAGTTCAGGCGAAGGGCGTTGCTGACCACGCAGAAACTGGAGAGACTCATGGCGGCTGCACCGAACATGGGGTTCAGCGTCCAGCCGAAGATCGGGATAAATACGCCGGCTGCCAGGGGAATGCCGATCACGTTGTAGATAAAGGCCCAGAACAGATTCTGGTGAATGTTCCGCAGCGTTGCACGGCTCAGACGGATGGCAGCAGGTACGTCGGACAGACGGCTCTTCATCAGCACCACGTCTGCGGCGTCGATGGCCACGTCGGTACCTGCACCGATGGCAATGCCCATATCCGCACGGGTCAGGGCAGGTGCATCGTTGATGCCGTCGCCCACCATGGCTGCCTTGCCGCTTTCCTGCAGCTGCCGGATGGCCTGCTCCTTGCCGTCGGGCTTGACACCGGCGATCACCTCATCCACGCCGGCCTGTCTGCCGATGGCCTGGGCTGTGCGCTCATTGTCGCCGGTGAGCATCACCACGCGCACGCCCATATCGCGAAGGTCGGATATGGCCTGGGGACTGTCCTCCTTGATGACGTCCGCTACGGCGATCATGCCGACGAACTTTCCATCCCGGACAAACAGAAGCGGCGTCTTGCCCTCCTCGGAAAGGGCCTGGGCTTTCTTCTCCATGTCAGAGGAAAGCTGAAGCTGGCTCTGGATGAAGGACACGCTGCCGCCAAGCACCTTTTCTTTGCCAAGGGAGGCGCGGATACCACTGCCGGGTAATGCTTCAAAGTCGGAAACCTGAGCCAGTGCAAGCTTCTTTTCCTCTGCTTCCCGGAGGATGGCCCTGGCCAGCGGGTGCTCGCTGTGCTGCTCTGCGGAGGCCGCGAAGGCCAGCAGTGCATTTTCATCAAAGCCCTCAGCGGGCACAAGGTCGGTGACCCTGGGCTCACCCTGGGTGATGGTGCCGGTCTTGTCCAGCGCGACAATTTTGACTCTACCGGTTTCCTCAAGGGAAGCTGCGGTTTTGAACAGGATGCCGTTCTTCGCACCCACGCCGTTGCCCACCATGATGGCAACCGGTGTGGCGAGACCGAGGGCACAGGGGCAGGAAATCACCAGCACGCTGATGGCGCGGGCCAGGGCATAACCTGTATCCTTGCCGACCAGCAGCCACACCACAGCGGTGACGATGGCAATGCCAATCACGACCGGTACGAAGATGCCGGACACCTTGTCGGCGATCTTGGCGATAGGCGCCTTGGTGGCTGCCGCATCGCTGACCATGCGGATGATCTGACTGAGGGTGGTGTCCTCGCCGACCCTTGTGGCCTGGCACTTCAGGAAACCTGACTGATTGACGGTGGCAGCGGAAACGCTGTCGCCAGTGGCCTTGTCTGCGGGCACGCTTTCGCCGGTCAGGGCTGCCTCGTTGACCGCACTGCTGCCCTCCAGCACGATGCCGTCCACCGGGATGCTGTCCCCGGGACGCACTACAAAAACATCTCCCTGTCGAACCTGAGAGATCGGCACCTCGACTTCTTTTCCGTCCCGCACAAGAACTGCGGTCTTGGGGGCCAGCCTCATCAGCCCCTTCAGGGCATCGGTTGTCCTGCCCTTGGCCCGGGCTTCCAGCATCTTGCCCACGGTGATCAGGGTCAGAATCGTGGCTGCAGATTCAAAGTAGAAGTCCATCATGTAGGTCATGACGGCTGCCTCGTCGGCATCGACCACCGCCCGGGTCATGGCAAAGAGCACATACAGGCTCCAGAGGAAGGAGGCCGATGCACCCAGGGCGACCAGACTGTCCATGTTGGGGGCACGGTGCCACAGGGCCTTGAAGCCGCTGACAAAGAATTTCTGGTTGATCACCATGATGAGCCCTGTCAGGACCAGCTGCACCATGCCCATGGCCACATGGTTGCCGTCAAACCAGGCGGGCAGTGGCCAGCCCCACATCATATGTCCCATGGACAGATACAGAAGCGGGATCAGGAGGATCACAGAGGCAATCAGCCGCTTTTTGAGGACAGGTGTTTCCCGGTCCCGGAGCGCCTCTTCGTCTGCAGACGCAGCGTTTTCCGCTGCCTTTGCGCTGGATTTCAGGCTGGCGCCATAGCCTGCTGCCTCCACGGCGCTGATGATGGCACCGGAGGAGGCTGTCCCCTCCACGCCCATGGAATTGGTGAGCAGGCTCACCGAGCAGCTCGTGACGCCTGGCACCTTGCTGACCGCTTTTTCCACACGGGCCTGGCAGGCGGCGCAGCTCATGCCCGTGACAAGATACTGTTCCATTTTTTACTCCTCTTGACTCTCCACGGTGATGGATCCGCGCAGCATCCCCATCCAGCAGGTATAGGGGATCACACCGGGTTCCTCGGCCGTAAATTCCACCACGTTGTCGCCCTCATGCAGGGGGACACGCAGGTTCAGATAGGGAATGACCATCTCATTGTTGCAGCCGGTGATTTTCTCCGCATCCGCGTGGATCACCCAGCGTACGGGCACACCAGCCTTCACCGTAATATCGGGGTATCCCCGCCATTCCAGCTCTGAGCGAACCGTTTGCATGCTGTCCTCCACCAGAGCTGCGTCGGCTGACACCGTTTGCCCGGGCAGGCGCACCTGTATGCCCGAGAGGGACAGGCCTCTTGTCAGCATTGCCATGCCCATCACCAGCACCAGTGCACCGGAGAGGATGCGCATAGGCTTTGCAAAGCGCTGATTGAGCTTGCCACTGACCATGCCAAAGCCCAGCATCAGGGGGATGGTACCCAGGCAGAAGAAGGCCATCGACAGGGCACCCATGTACCAGCTGCCAGTGGACAGGGCGTAGAGCTGCATGGCCTGCAGGGGACCGCAGGGCATGAGGCCGTTCACCAGGCCAATCCACAGGGAAGAGCCCTTGCCTTTTCCAAGAAGCTTTGCCCGGAGTCCCGCAGGAAGGGAGGGCACGACGCCCCGCAGCACGCCCAGATCCAGCATGTTCAGCGACATCAGGACCATGAACGCTGCGGCGATGATCTGAATCGCGGCCTGCACGCCTGTGCTGATGCGCAGCACGGAGCCCAGGGCACCCACGATGGCGCCCACCACGGTATAGGAGATCAGGCGGCCAGCATTATACTGAATGTTGGACGCGCTGACCTTCCGCCCTGACTGGGCGGAGGCGGCGCTCTGAGCCAGGTTGATGCCGCCGCACATGGCCACGCAGTGCAGGGAGGTGAGCAGGCCGACCATGAACAGTGCACCAAGACTCATGCCCGTTCGGGCCGTGGGGAAGGCGCTGAGCAGGCTCTCCAGCGGCGTGAGCGCAAAGAGCAGATACAGGGCAGCGAGGGACAGAATCACGCCGAGCAGTGTCAGAACACGCTGCAAAAGGCTCTTGCGATCGCGCTTCAATTCATAGCCTGCCTCGGCAATGCGCTCCGCGAGCTTTTCTTCCGGGAGAAGATCTGTATCCCACTTGGCCGTCAGTGTGCCCTTTCGGTAATCAGACCTGGGAGAGGACAGCCCCTCCATGCCCCGGACAGCCCGCAGGATGGCCGTTTCGCAGTGGGGACAGTGCATCCCGGCGATGTGCCAGGTTTTCTCCTGCATGCTCATTTTTGGATCTTCTTCCAGTTCGCGAACCGCTGCACGTTATCTGCCAGCACATTCTGCGGCACGGTGACGATATCGCCGTCCACGGTAAAATCGGTGATGGTCACCGGGTTACAGCCAGCCGCTCTGGCGGTGCCTACCGTGCTCAGAGAGAAGGTCAGCCCGCAGTTCTGGCACTGCAGTGTGTCCTTTCCGAGATACTCAAACCAGGCGTAGGGAGATCCGCCGCAGGACTGGCAGGTGTTAAACGCGAGCCGCACTTCGCCGGTATCGTCTTTGCGGGCGATCAGCTGCATGTCAGTGCCGTCCTGATTCCAGTCCACAAAGGTGGGCTCCTGGGTTAATGTCTCAGCACTGATGGTCAGTGTGAGCGGTTCACTGTCTTTTCCAGATGCTTCGGGCTTTTCAGACTGAGCAGTACAGCCTGCAAGTGTCACTGCCGCCAGCACCAGGATCAATAGGAAACTCCATTTCTTGAGATTCATTCTTTCCACATCCTTTCGCAGGGAGCATAGCACACAAATGTGTGGAAAATATGTGGAACTGAAATCGCGCTGCAGACAGAAATATGTTTACTTGCCATCTGTACCGTGATATACTCGCCCGGCCTGTAAGCCTGACGGTGCTTCAGCTTCAGGAAGATCGAGGTGATATGGGACATGCAAAAGGCAGGTCGGGGGAGAATAAATGAAAACCGTACCCCAAGGGATATTCTCATGCATATGCTTCTGGCTGCGGTCAGCCTTTTTGTCAATGGGTTCGGTGTGTACCTGACGATCCAGGCCAATATGGGCGCTGCGCCGTGGGATGTGCTGAATCTGGGCCTGTCCCGCACACTGGGCATTCTCTATGGGAATGCCTCCGTCGCTGTGTCCCTTCTGATTCTCCTGATTGACATTCTGCTCAGGGAGCCGATTGGCATTGCCATGTTCATTGATGCTGTGGTGGTCGGCAAGGCGGTGGATTTCTTCAACTGGATCCATGCGGTCCCTGCTGCTGCCTCCATCTTTCAGGGCATCCCGATGATGCTTGTGGGACTCTTCATCCTGGCCTATACGCAGTATGGCTACATGATCGCCTCTCTTGGCTGCGGTCCCCGGGATACACTGCTGGTGGGGCTTTCAAAGCGGATGAGGAAGATACCGATCGGCGCTGTCAGCATTGCCCTGCTCAGCACCGCCACACTGATCGGCTGGCTGCTTGGAGGAAGTGTGGGCGTGGGCACGCTGATCTGTGCCTTCGCCACGGGTCCCATCATGCAGTTTGCCTTTCGAACGGTGCACTTTGATGCCGCAGGTATCCTCCACCAGCGCCTTCAGGATTCTTTCCGCATCTTTCTCGGGAAATGAAGGGACGGAAAGTGCTTCTGGTCGGATGTCAGACCTGCCCGCCGCGCCGATTTGAGACGTGGCGTTTTTGAATGCCCACCGCGGCCGTGAAGACAGAAGACATAAGAATCAGAATTCAGTCTTTACAACGGAATTCTTATCTGATAATGTTTGGCAGGGATGCACTTCATCTCTGCGGGTGACTCATCCCGCAAGGCAAAAAGAAATATGTTTTAGAAGAGGCGCACTATGTCACAGCATCACAATTGTCCATGCGCAGCGCAATGTGCACTGCAGGAGGCCCTGAACAGTATCGGCGGAAAATGGAAGCTGCCGGTATTGTGCTCTCTTACCGCAAACGGGGCCAGCCGCTACAACGAGCTGCTGCATAATGTCCAGGGAATTTCCAACACCATGCTGTCGCAGACCCTGAAGGAGCTGGAGAGGGACGAACTGGTGGTGCGAAAGGAATTTCTGGAGGTACCTGTCCGGGTGGAATATGAACTGTCGGAACAGGCGAAAAAGCTGCAGCCAATCCTGGTGCAGCTGATCCAGTGGAAGATGGGAAAGGAGGAGGGTACTTGAGGCGAAAAAGCTTCATCTGTATCTGCATGCTTTTGCTTGCAGCACTTTTTCTCTCGGGCTGCGCAGCCCGGGCCAATGACGGGGAGGGGCGCCTGGCAGAGGTGCCGTCAGTCCCCCTGGAGGAACAGGACGTGAAGACGATCTATCTGGCTGGCGGCTGCTTCTGGGGTGTTCAGAAGTTTTTTGACCAGTTTGATGGCGTGGTGGCCACGGAAGTGGGCTATGCCAACGGCCCGGACCGTGCGCCGACCTACCTTGAGGTATGCGCCAGCAGCGGCCATGCGGAGACGGTGAAGGTCGTGTATGACGAGCGCAGGATCACACTGCGCGAGCTTCTTGAGTACTACTTCCGGATCATCGATCCCCTGTCCGTCAACCGGCAGGGCAATGACCGGGGCATCCAGTACCGCACCGGCATTTACTACACGGATCCGGACCAGCTGCCCGAGATCGACGCAGTCTACTGGGAGCAGGAGGAGAAGGCGGGGCAGAAGCTGGCGGTAGAAAAGGAAGAGCTCCGGAACTTCTTTACAGCGGAGGCGTACCATCAGAAGTATCTCGACAAGAACCCGGGCGGGTACTGCCATATCCCGGTGACCATGTTTACGCTGCAGAAGGAGCGAACCTCAGGCAACGTGAGCGTGCAGGGAGAAGCGCAGGCGGAAACGCCGGAGGCGCTGCGCAGCCGAATCGGCGATCTGGCCTATGAGGTCACCCAGAATGCAGCCACAGAGCGCGCCTTTACCGGGGAGTATGATCATTTTTACGAAAAGGGTCTTTATGTGGATGTGGTCAGCGGCGAGCCCCTTTTCACCTCCATGGACAAGTATGACTCCGGCTGCGGCTGGCCTGCCTTCACCAGACCCATCAGCGAAGAGGCCGTCACGGAGAGCACGGATCTTTCCTATTTCATGGTCAGAACCGAGGTGCGCTCCAGCGGTGCAGACTCGCACCTGGGGCATGTGTTTCCGGATGGCCCGAAGCAGTCCGGCGGGCTCAGGTACTGCATCAATTCTGCTGCCCTCAGGTTCATTCCGTATGAACAGATGGCGGCGGAAGGATACGGCGAATACATGAAACTGTTCACAGAGTGAGGTGCACCATGAAAAAAGCAGTTCGCTATTTTTCCAGACTCGGAAACACAAAAACCATTGCTGAGGCCATCGCGGATGGCGCGGGTGTCCAGGCCGTCTCCATTTCGGATGAAAAGGAGCTGGAAGAACATGTGGATCTTCTGTACCTTGGCGGTGCACCCTACGCCAACATCATGGCACCCGAACTGAAGGCGTATGCAGAAAAGCTGGACCCGAAACAGGTGGGCAGCGTGCGGCTGTTCACCACGTCCAACTGGTCCCGCAGAACCGTGCTGGCGCTGAAAAAGCTGCTGGGCGAAAAGGGCATACCGGTGGAGGAAGACTACTTCTATGCACACATGCTGCATATCAAAGGACGGGTGGAGGCCGCGCGGGCGTTCGGCCGGAAGGCATGAAGGCAGGGGGTCATGTATGCTGACGATCTACGGAAGTGCCATGTGCCCGGACTGCCGGTCGTGCACGGATAGTCTTGATGATGGCGGTATCGCCTATCAGTACGTGGACATCAATGAAAGCCTGCAGCATCTGAAGGCCTTTCTGCGCCTTCGGGACACATGCCCGGTCTTTGATCCTGTCAGAGGCACGGGCACGATCGGGATCCCTGCGATCGTATTCGAGGACGGGACGGTGACCGTGGACTGGGAAGGATATCTGACAAATCAAGGCCGGAAGGCTATTGCCGCGCAGGGACAGGCCTGCAGCGTGGAGAACAGGAGGTGCTGAGATGGGAAAAAGAATCATTGCTGTGAACGCAGGTCCCCGCCGGGGATGGAACACGGACACACTGATCGATGAGGCGATCAGGGGCGCGGAGGCTGCGGGTGCAGACACGCAAAAGTTCGATCTGTTTCGGCTGGAGCGGTACACCGGCTGCATCTCCTGCTTTGGCTGCAAAAGGGAAAAGAATCAGGGGCACTGCATCTGCCGGGACGGACTGACGCCTGTGCTGGATGCGATCCGGGAAGGGGACGGGCTGATCATCGGATCCCCCAACTATCTCTCGGAGATGACCGCCTCCTTCAGGGCACTCTATGAGCGCCTGATCTTTCAGAATCTGACCTATCAGGCGGAGAGGCCCTGCTGCAATGTGCATCCCGTCCCCGTGCTGCTGATCATGACCAGCAATGCCCCGGAGAGGGGATATCTGGAGCTCCTTGGGAATTATCAGCGGACGCTGAGTCTTTTCGTCGGGCCCACGCAGGTGCTGGTGAGCGGGGACACGCTCCAGCTCAGGGACTACAGCAAAACGGACTGGCCGTGGTCCATGTTTGATCCGGAGGAAAAGATGCGGCGGCACGAAAGCGTGTTCCCGGAGGAAATGAAAAAGGCGTATGCCATGGGAAAATCCCTGGCAGCATCAACCAGTGAAGGAGACTGAATATGAAAACCATCAACGTTGTCCAGGGACCTCAGAATGCCTCGGCCATCATCCTTGGCTGCATGCGCATGCCCGCCCTGAGCGTCGATCAAGCGGAAAAGATGATTCACACGGCCGTGGAGCTTGGCGTCAATTTCTTTGACAATGCTACCTGTTATACGGCGGGCGAGGCGGAGGAGCGGTTTGGGGATGCCTTCCGCCAGTCCGGCATCCGGCGTGAGGATGTGATCATTCAGACCAAGTGCGGCCTGTGCTTTGATCGCAATGAGTTTGACTGGACAAAGGAGAACATTCTCTCCAGCGTGGATGACAGCCTGAGGCGAATGAAGACCGAGTATCTTGACGTGCTCCTTTTGCACAGACCCGATCTGATCTTCGAGCCCGAGCAGGTGGCAGAGGCCTTCGAGACCCTGGAGAAGGCCGGCAAGGTGCGCTATTTCGGTGTCAGCAATGTGCCGACGCTCCAGATGGAGCTTCTGCGCAAGTTTGTCCGACAGCCTCTTGTCTTCAACCAGCTGCAGTTCTCCCTCGAGCAGAGCCAGCTCATCGACCAGGCGCTGTACCTGAACAACAAGACCACCGAGATGGCCGTGGACCGCGACCAGGGGACACTGGACTACTGCCGGCTGCACGATATCACCATTCAGGCCTGGTCGCCCCTGCAGTATGGCTTTTTCAAGGGCTGCTTTGTGGACGATCCGAATTTTCCGGAGCTCAATCGTGTACTCGGGGAAATCGGTGAAAAGTACGGCGTGCCAAAGACCGCCGTGGCCATCGCCTGGATCCTGCGCCACCCGGCAAAGATGCAGGCCATCGCAGGGACCATGAATCCGGACCACCTGAGGGACATCTGCGAGGCATCCAGGGTGGAGCTGACCCATCATGAATGGTATCAGCTGTATCTTGCGGCCGGAAAGTATCTGCCCTGAGCAAATCAGGGAAAAGACAACGAACAGACAAAAAAAGGAGCGTGCGAAGCATGAACTGCCGAACTTTTGGCAAAACGGGCCGTCAGGTCTCTGAGATCGGCCTTGGCACCTGGCAGCTGGGCACCAGATGGGGTGATCCCTTTGACCGCGAGGAAGCCTTCCGCATCCTGGAAACGGCGGAGGATGCGGGGATCACCTTCATCGACACGGCGGACGTGTACAACGGAGGGAAGAGCGAGGAGACCATCGGGGAGTATATCTCCGCGCATCCCGGCAGATTCTATATCACCACCAAATGCGGCCGCAGGCTGAACCCGCACACGGAAGAAATGTATACGCCCTCTGCCATTGCAGGGTTCATTGAGGACAGCCTGAAGAGGATGCATCTGGAGAGGCTGGATATGATCCTCCTCCACTGCCCGCCCACACCCGTCTTCAGGAGGGACGACATTTTCGGGGAATTGGACAGGCAGAAGAAGCTGGGCAAGATCGCCGACTACGGCGTGAGCATCGAGAAGGCCCAGGAGGGGATCCAGGCCATGGAGTATGACATTTCCGCCATGGAAGTGATCTTCAATATGTTCAGGCTGAAGCCCCTGGATGAAATGTTCCCTCTTGCTGCAGAAAAGCAGGTGGGCATCATCGCGAGAGTCCCCCTGGCAAGCGGCCTTCTGACGGGCAAGTATACCAGGGACACGACGTTCGGGCCGAAGGATCACCGCAGCTACAACCGGGAAGGCGCTTCCTTTGACAAGGGAGAAACCTTCTCCGGCGTGCCCTACGAACTGGGTCTTCAGGCGGTGGAGGCACTGAAGGAAACGTTCGGTACCAGCGATCTTGCACCCCTTGCCATCCGCTGGATCCTGATGCACCCCGAGGTCTCCGTCGTGATCCCTGGGGCCAGCAGGGCAAGCCAGGTCCAGGACAACGTCCGGGCGGCCGAGCTGCCCAGGCTTACAGACGGGCAGATGCAGGCCGTGCAGGAGATTTACGACCAGTACCTGAGGGCCACGATTCATCCCCAGTGGTAAAGCGTGACGGGAGCGGAGGACAGACATGCGCCGGATCATCAGACAATACTGCGTTTTTCTTGTGGGATTGTTTATCGCCTCCATGGGCGTGGCCTTCTCCACAAAGGCGGGGCTTGGCACGTCGCCCGTGGCATCCGTCCCCTTTTCGGTGTCTCTGGTCAGCGATGCTCTGAGCTTTGGCTGGTGGCTGAACATCTGGAGTCTGATGCAGATCGCGGTGCAGGTCGCGGTGCTGCGGGGCAGGTGCAATTATCTGGAGATCGGTGTGCAGACGGTTCTGGCACTTGTGTACGGGTACCTGACCGATTTCTCCTGCAGTCTTCTCAGTGGGATTCATCCGGAAAGCTACCCTGCCCAGTTTGCGCTGATGCTGCTGGGCTGTGTGATCCTTGCCCTTGGTATCTTCATTCAGTACCAGGGCGGCGTGGCCATGCTGCCGGGGGAGGCCATGAACCGGGCGATCAGCCAGGTGAGCGGCAGGAAGTATGAAAACGTGAAGGTGGCCTTCGACGTTCTCTACATTGTCATCTCTGTGATGATCTGCCTGATCTTTGTGGGCCGGCTTGAAGGTGTCCGCGAAGGAAGCGTGATTGCAGCCCTCCTGATCGGCAATATCATCCGATGCTTCCGGTGGCTGTATGGAAAGCTGTTCGGAAAGCAGCAAGCCGGCTGAAAGAGAACTGCGCGGCTGCTCCTGCCTTGGGGCAGAGGCGTACAGACAAAAAACATAAAAATCCAGAATAGCTATTGACTTTGTAGATTTTGAGATTATACTTAGCTTCACTTCATCCGCACTGGATACTGCAAAGGCCCTGTTCCACATGATGCAAGTTGGAACGGGCATGATGTCCGGGCGGGCAAGATACTTTCAGGAGGTGTGTCGCATGTTCCGCAGTGCAATGTTCTGCTGTCAGGTGTGTTGCCGGTGTACGGAATATGCTGCGCCCATCTGCGAGTAGGACCAAGAAGTTGTGAAATGTGCAGACAGGGCAAGGCCCTGTCTGCATTTTTGTTTCCCATGCCAGGAACCGGTATGGACAGGCAAAAATGCCGTCCTATCGGTTCTTTTTGTATGTGATCTGCCAGCACGCAGGACATTTATGCGTACAGGACACAAAAAGGAGGCACCGTCATGCCACGTATTTTGCCGATCAATCCGGATACCGCATCTGAACAGGTCCGTGAGGCCGTCAGGAATCACCTTGACATGGGCTATCACCTGACAAATGAGAAGCGGACACTTCTGCACAATGTGACCGCCTTTGAGGCGCTGGAAGCCCAGTCCTATGCGGTGGACAGGGAGCTGCAGCGCCTGGTGGGAAAGAGGGCGGCAGACTTCTTTGAATATGCCATCTCCCTGGAAAATGACTGTATCGTCTGTACCACCTACTTTGGAAAACTGCTTCGCAGCATGGGGATTACGGACTTTGAGCACTTCGCCTTCACCAGGGAGGAAGAGCTCATGATGGCCTATGGACGGGCCATTGCAAGGAATCCAAAGGAGATACCGGACGAGATGTTTTCACAGCTCAGGGAAACGTTTGACGAGGAGACCATTGTGGTGATGACCACCATGGCGGTGTTTATGATCGCCAACAATGTATTTAACGATGCCCTTCAGGTGGAAGCAGAGCCCTGAGCAGGGAGCAGAGAAAGATGTACAGGTCTAGATGAAGAGGAGGAAAAAAGGCATGGCAGAATACAGACATGCGGAATCTGCAGTGATTCACGGCGGACAGACGACGGACCCGGCGACAGGCGCGGTGAATGTGCCCATCTACCAGACATCCACCTTCCAGCAGAAAGGGCTGGGGCTGGAACCAAAGTGGGAATATGCAAGAACAGGCAATCCGACGCGTGCTGCCTTGGAGCGGCTGATTGCAGAGCTTGAGGAAGGGGAGGCGGGTTTCGCCTTTGCCTCCGGTATGGCGGCCATCACGGCAGTCCTGTCGCTGTTTCAGACGGGTGACAGGGTATTGATCTCCAAAAATGTGTACGGCGGCACCTACAGGGTGCTGGACCAGGTATTCCAGCAGTTCGGCCTGAAATATGCCATGGCCGACACGGAAGACCTAAGCGTTCTGAGGGGGCAGATCACAGAGGATGTGAAGGCCATCCTGGTGGAGAGTCCGGCCAATCCCCTGATGACCGTCACGGATCTTGCGGGCGTGGCAGGCATCGCGAAAAGCCAGGGGGTCCTGACGATTGTGGATAACACCTTCATGACGCCCTACCTTCAAAAGCCGCTGGTGCTGGGGGCAGACATTGTGCTTCACAGCGGCACGAAGTACCTGGGCGGGCACAGCGATGTGGTGGCGGGCCTGGTGGCCGTGAAGGATGCGGCACTTGCAAAGCGCCTGGCATTCATTCAAAATGCCACTGGCGGTGTCCTGGGTCCCCAGGACTCCTTCCTGATCATCCGGGGCATCAAGACGCTGGCGGTGCGCATGGACAGACATGTGGAGAATGCGGAAAAGGTGGCCGCATTTCTTCAAAACCACAGCGCGGTTGCAAGCGTGTTCTACCCCGGCCTCCCCACAGCTCAGGGGTATGAGATCAACCGGCGGCAGGGTAAAAACGGCGGTGCGATGATCTCCTTCGAGCTGGATGACGGGCATGACTATCGGACCTTCTTTTCTTCCCTGAAGCTGATTGCCCTGGCAGAAAGCCTTGGCGGCGTCGAGTCACTGGTCTGCCATCCTGCGACCATGACGCATGCATCCATTCCAGCTCAGATCCGCAGAAAGGTGGGCATCACCGACAACCTGATCCGGCTGTCCACCGGCATTGAACATATTGACGATCTTCTGTCGGACCTGGACCAGGCGATCAGGGCAAGCGAGCGATAAGGGGGAGGAAAAGGCCATGGCAGTATATCAGTCAATGCAGGACCTCATTGGAAACACGCCGCTGGTGCGGCTGAAACACCTGGGTTTCCCGGAGGAAGCGAGGGTCTTTGCAAAGCTGGAGCTCTGGAATCCCAGTGGGTCTGTCAAGGACAGGACCGGGCTGTATATGGTGAAGGATGCAGAGGAGCAGGGCCTGCTGAAGCGCGGCGGAACGATCGTGGAGGCAACGGCAGGAAATACCGGCCTTGGTATTGCCTTTGCAGCGCTCAACCGGGGATATCGTGTGATCTTTGTGGTGCCCACCAAGTTCTCTCAGGAAAAGCAGACCCTGCTGCGGGCACTTGGCTCTGAGATTATCAACACGCCCCGGGAGGGCGGCATGCTGGGTGCTGAGGAGAAGGCCAATGAAATCCGCGCATCCATCCCGGGTGCGATCTCCCTGGAGCAGTTCCATAACCCTGCAAACCCAAAAGCTCACTATGAGACCACGGGCAGGGAGATCTGGGAGGATCTGGGGGAGAGTCTCCAGTACTTTGTGGCAGGGGCCGGCAGCGGCGGCACATACAGCGGCGCGCTCAGATATATCAAGGAGCAGAAGCCCTCTGTGGAAGGCGTGCTGGCAGACCCTGTCGGGTCCACCATGGGCGGCGGCGAGCACGGGGATTACGACATTGAGGGTATCGGCAATGATTTCATTGCCGATACGATGGACATCCATCTGGTGGACAGGGTGATCAAGGTGACGGATACAGAGGCATTTGAGAACGCACGCCTTCTGGCAAGCAGAGAAGGAATCTTTGCCGGATCATCCTCGGGCGCGGCCCTGGCCGCTGTGCGAAAGCTCGTTCAGAGCGGAGCGCGGGGCACCATTGTGACCATTTTCCCCGACAGGGGCGACCGGTATTTCAGCAAAAAACTGTATGACTGAGGCGAAATAAGCAAGGTAATCAATCGAGGTGGTATCCATGACACTGCAGCAGCTGAATGACGTCATAGCAATCGCAGAGACAGGTTCCTTCAACCGGGCAGCGGAGCGGCTGTATATCGCACAGCCGTCTCTCACCGGGGCGATCAAAGAACTGGAGAAGGAACTGGGTGTCATATTGTTTAACAGAAGCGGGCGCGGGGCGACGCTGACGGCAGAGGGCGTCAATTTCCTGCCGTATGCAAGGTCCGTGATCATGCAGTACCAGAACCTGCTGGATGCATACGGGAAAGCCGGGGGTCACAGACAGAAATTTGCTGTCTCCACCCAGCATTATTCCTTTGCGGTGAAGGCCTTTTCCAATCTGACAAGGGCTTATGACGTGGCGGAATATGAGTTTGCCATCCGGGAAACCAGAACCCAGCAGGTGATCGATGATGTGGCCGCCGGCAGGAGCGAGATCGGGATACTGTATCTCAGCGACTTCAACCGGAAGGTACTGACCAAGATCCTCAGTGAGAACAGCCTCACCTTTCACCACCTCGTGGACTGCCATGCCTATGTATATCTGTGGAGCGGGCATCCGCTGACAAAACAGAAGTCCATCTCCTTTGACGATCTCACACCCTACCCGTGCCTTTCCTTTGAGCAGGGGGAGAACAGCAATTTCTATCTCGCCGAGGAGATCCTCTCCACCAATGAATATCCAAGGATCATCAAATGCTGTGACCGGGCGACCATTCTCAACCTGATGGTCGGCGCCCTGGGGTATACCCTGTGCTCCGGCATCATCTGTGAGGAGCTGAATGGGGATGACTATGTGGCCATTCCCTATGAAGCTGATGAGGCGAATCCCAACAGCACCATGGAGATCGGGTATCTGACACGAAAAAACAGTCTGCTCAGCACGCTCGGGGAGCAGTATGTGCAGGAGCTGCAGAAGTATCTGCAGCAGGAGGCGTGAGGCAAGTAAAGTTATAGGAATTTTCTATAAAAATCGATTGATGTTTCGTATTGGACAATAACCCGGCATGTCGATAGAATATAGACATCACATCGAAAGGAAGTATCGGTCATGCGATCATTCTTTGAAGCGTACGCCGTGCTGCTGAGCCGGAATCGAATGTGCAGGTTATGATGATGCTGCCGCGCCTGCCACGAAAGAGGGCAGAGTACATTACGCGAATGAACCGATGAATCCACATGGATTCACCACCGCCATGTATGAAATCAGGATGGGGCAAGCCCCAAATAAAGAAGCGAAGGAGAAATCATCATGTCAGATATCAGGAATTCCGCCAACTGGTCCTTTGAGACCAGGCAGCTCCACATTGGCCAGGAACAGGCCGATGCAGTCACCGATGCCCGTGCTGTCCCGATCTATGCGACCACGTCCTATGTGTTCCATAACAGCGAACACGCCGCCGACCGTTTTGGCCTTCGGGATGCAGGCAACATCTACGGCCGTCTGACCAACCCGACCCAGGGAGTCTTCGAGGAGCGCATCGCGTCTCTGGAAAATGGCTCTGCGGCTCTGGCAGTGGCTTCCGGCGCTGCGGCGATCACCTACACCTTCCAGGCACTGGCAAAGGCCGGAGAGCACATTGTGGCTTCCAAGACGATCTATGGCGGCACCTATAACCTCCTGGCCCACACCCTGCCCCTGACCTCCAGCATCACGACGACCTTTGTGGATCCGGAAGTGGAGGGCAGCTTTGAGGCGGCCATCCAGGACAATACCAAGGCGATCTTCATCGAAACCCTGGGCAACCCCAACAGCAACATCGTGGACATTGAGGAGATCGCGAAGATCGCCCATGCCCATGGTATCCCGCTGGTGGTGGACTCCACTTTCGCCACGCCCTATCTGGTGCGCCCCATTGACTATGGTGCCGACATTGTGGTACACTCGGCCACCAAGTTTATTGGTGGTCACGGCACAGCCATCGGCGGCGTGATCGTGGAGGGAGGAAAGTTCGACTGGAAGAAGAGCGGAAAGTATCCATGGATCAGCGAGCCCAACCCCAGCTATCACGGGATTGCCTTCTATGATGCTGTAGGCCCTGCTGCCTTCGCTACCTACATCCGCGCCATCCTTCTGCGCGACACAGGATCAACCCTGTCGCCCTTCCATGCTTTCATCTTCTTGCAGGGCCTTGAGACGCTCTCCCTGCGCGTGGAGCGCCATGTGGAGAACGCTCTGAAGATCGTGGAATATCTCGCTGCACATCCGCAGGTGGAGGCGGTCCATCATCCGTCCCTGCCCACGGAGCCGAGCCACGCACTGTATCAGAAGTACTTCCCCAACGGTGGCGGCAGCATTTTCACCTTTGAGATCAAGGGTGACAGCGACACAGCGAAGAAGTTCATCGACAATCTTGCGATCTTCTCTCTGCTGGCCAACGTGGCTGACGTCAAATCCCTGGTGATCCATCCCTACACCACGACCCACAGCCAGCTGACCGATGAGGAACTGCTGGATCAGGGTATCCGTCCCAACACGATCCGTCTTTCCATCGGCACGGAGAACGTGAAGGATCTGATCGCAGCACTCGATGCTGCCTTTGAGGCCGTGAAGTAAAACCCAAAGCGAACAAAACGATAAGAGGGGATGCGGAACTTGGCCGCATCCCCTCTTGACTGCAACTTGCACATCCTGAGGAGGTGTTGTATATGCAGGAGAAAACCGGACAGTTTCTTCTCCGCCGCGGTTCGATTTCGTGGCTGACCACAACGGCCATTCTGATGGGCATGAACATTGTCCTGTCCCTGAGTATTTTCAGTATTCCCGTGCCAGGCGGGCATCTGTATTTCTGCGATGCGGTGATCAACACGGCAGCCATCTTGCTGGATCCGCTGGCGGCCTTCATCGTGGGCGGCGTGGGATCGTTTTTGGGAGACTTTTTCTTCTATCCCGCACCGATGTTTGTTTCACTTGTGACCCACGGGCTTCAGGCGGTGGTGGTATCTATCGTGTCGCACAGGCTTGCAACAAATCGGCAGGCTCTTGCATCCTCCATCGCGGTCTTCCTTGGCTCCATCGTGATGGTCGTGGGATATACGCTGGGTCGCGCCTATGTCTACTCTACACCGGAGTATGCGATCCTGAAGCTGCCCTTTGAGATCCTTCAGGCGGGCTTTGGTGCGGTGGTGGCCATATTGCTTCTCTATCCCATGCATGTGCGTTCCGCCTTTGCACGCATCATGCGTTTGCGCTGACCAGATTCAGCCAGAGATTCACAGACAGGATCTCTGGCTTTTTTCTTTGCCTCTGTGTGCGCTGCTTGTAGCCTTGCAGGATAAAGTCGTGTGATGCCCTTGAAAAGAAGGGAAAGGTGTTTATACTGAGCATCACTTGTTCCGGCGTGCGGGACAGCATCTACACGGGGAGGGAACAGAACATGGTGATCAGACTGGCATATGAAGAGGATCTGCAGAAGGTCAATGTGCTGAGACGACAGGTCAATCAGCTGCATGTGGAAGGGAAGCCGGACGTCTTCAAGCCGGGTTTTCCGGACAAGCTGAGAGACTATATACAGGTGATCTTCCGGGACCCTGAGCAGTGGATCGTCATCGCCTGCGAGGGGGAAGATGTCTGCGGCTTTGCGGTTCTCCATCACATTGTGCGGCCCGAGTCGCCGTTTATGTATGAGCGGAATTTTCTTGATGTCGACGAATTCTGCGTGGACAGCAGGTGGCGCAGGCGGGGCGTCGGCACCCAGCTCATGGACTTTATCCGGGCATTTGCCCGGGAGAAGAATTTTCACAGGATCGAGCTGAACATGTGGGAGTTCAATCAGGACGCCCTGGCCTTCTATGAGGCGGCCGGGTTCACCACCTTCAGGCGCTACATGGAAATGTATGTGTAGGGACTTCGGAAAACAGCAGCCGAAAGAGCGAGATGCTCTTTCGGCTGCTTCAATTACTTCCTTGTCTCTGCCTTTCCAGTGTGCAGAAGCCACAGAAAATCGCCTGCCGGGACGGTCACGCGCACGGCCCGCTGGGTGGTTCCGTGAATCAGGTCCAGATACGGCCGCTCGTCGTTGAGCCAGGTGTGCAGAGGCTCCTCGCTGAAGTTAAACAGGGCGATGAGCTGCTGCCCTCTGGAATATCTGGCGATGCCCAGCAGTGCGTCCTGGCCGGTTTCCAGCACGTGGCACTGAGCGCTCCCATCAAAGACGGGAGTGGTGCGCCTGAGCTCCTCCAGGTGCCGGATTCCGCCGAACAGGGCACCCTGCACGGTGGTAGGATCGCTGCGAAGCTCTGCCTTGCCCCAGTCAAACGTTCCCCGGTGAAGGTACCTGCTGTCATCTGCCTTGAGGGGATCCAGATGATAGGTTTCGTCGTTTTCCTGGCCGATTTCATCGCCGGAATACAGCACGGGGATGCCGCTCAGGGTGAGCATGTAGGCATGAAGCATCAGATCCAGGTTCAGGGCACGGACCAGGGCCTCCTGGTCTCCTTTCTCTCTTGCCGACTGAATGCCGCACAGGGATGCGGTCGTGCCGCAGAGCCTTGCGTCTCCCAGGCGGGGATCGTCGTTGTACAATTCGCCCCTGGCAGGACTTCCGGGAAATTTGCCGGTGAAATAGTCGTTGAGGAAGCGCTTGTGCGGCACTTCTTCCTGGGCAAAATTCATGAGGAAGGGATAGTCAAGGCCCCAGCCGATATCATCATGGCAGCGCAGATAGTTCAGGAAGATGTATTCCTTCGGGAGGCTGAATACCTGCTCCAGCTGATGCAGCAGAAGACGGGTGTCGCCGGTAGCCACGGTGTGCCATGTGCTGGCCATGGTGGTCACGTTATAGAGCATATGACACTCTGGCTTGTCCAGTGTGCCGAAATACGGCACGACCTTTGACGGCTCCATGACGATCTCGCCAAGGAGCAGCGTGCCGGGACAGACGATCTCGCAGACCATGCGCATCATCCGCACCAGCGTGTGTACCTGCGGGAGGTTCCGGCAGGAGGTACCGAGCTCTTTCCAGATGTAGGGCGTGGCATCCAGGCGCAGGATATCAATGCCGTGGTTACACAGATTCAGCATCAGTTCGCACATGTCATTGAACACGGTGGGGTTGCGGTAATTCAGGTCCCACTGATAGGGATAGAACGTGGTCATGACAGGCTTGCCCACCGCTTCGCAGAAGGTGAAATTGCCGGGGGCTGTGGTGGGAAACACCTGGGGCACAGTCTGTTCGTACTGGCCCGGAATTTTCCAGTCGTCAAAGAAAAAGTACCTGTCCTGATACTCTTTCTCGCCCTGTTTTGCCTTCAGGGCCCATTCGTGGTCCTCAGAGGTGTGGTTCATGACGAAGTCGAGACACAGGGAGATGCCCTCCCTGTGGCAGGCCTGTGATAGGCCGTAGAGGTCATCCATGGTGCCAAGGGCGGGCTCCACAGTCCTGAAGTCGGCCACGGCATAGCCGCCGTCGCTGCGGCCCTCTGGGCTTTTGAGCAGGGGCATGAGGTGAACGTAATTGACGCCGCATTCCTGAAGATAGGGAATCTTCTCCTCAACGCCTTTTAGCGTGCCGGCAAAGGCGGATACATACATCTGCATGCCCACCATATCATGTCCTTTGTACCAGTCAGGCCGGGCTTCCCGCTCCGTATCCAGCTTTCTGAGGTCCTCAGGACGGCTCTTCCAGAGCCGATAGAGCATGCCGGAAAACCAGTCGAAGGCATGCTCGTCCGAATAGAGCTCCATATAGAGCCAGCGAAGCTCATCCAGGTGGTGTGTATAGCGGCGGACAAACTGCCGGTCTTCATAGGGGATGGCGTGAATATCCATAAGGACAACCTCACTTTCAGGGAGAGATGTGATTTGCTGGCAGGGCCGGCTCCCCTCATGCGGGAGGCCGTGCGGTGGAGCTGCGCACGACAAGGCGACTTGGAATTCGAATACTGAGGGAAGGCGGTGTTTCGCCCCGGATCATGCTCAAAAGAATGTCAATAGCCTGTCTGCCCTGCTCCCGCGGATCGATGTCCAGAGCAGTCAGCGACGGTGTGACAGCCTCCGAAATGAAGGTGTTATCGCAGGTGATGAGGGAGAGGTGATCCGGAATGTGAATGTGGTGATCATGGCATACGCGCATGATGCCCATGGCGATGATATTGTTGTTGGCCAGGATCGCGGTGGGAAGCTGGGCAGATGACATGATGCGGTGCATGGAATTCATGGCGTCCTCAAAGGTGTAGCCGTTCATCTGCAGATAAGCTTCCTGGAAAGGAAGTCCTGCCTCCTTGAGAAAATCCAGATAGGCCTGCCTTCGGATGTGAAAGGTCTGGTTGTCATCCAGACCGCCCACCAGGGCAATTCTGCGGTGACCCAAGTGGTACAGAAAGCGAAAAGCCTGAAGAAAACCTTCACGGTTGTCTGCAAAGACGCAGGGAATATGCAGATCCTCGAGATATTCGTTGATCAGGACCAGAGGAACCTGCTGTGCAATCTCCTGGACAAAACGGACGATCTTCTCCTCGGGTGGGCGCCCGTTGATCCGATTGGAGAGGAGGACCAGACCGTCAATCTGATGCTGGATCAGACGGCGGATGGTCTGAATTTCCTCACCCCCCGGCTGCTCGGTCATCATCATCAGGGAATACCCTTCCTCGAGGGCTCTGGTTTCTGCTGCGGAGAACATGGAGGCAAAATAGGG
Organism: Clostridia bacterium; assembly: GCA_017460395.1. Classification (GTDB taxonomy): domain Bacteria; phylum Bacillota; class Clostridia; order Christensenellales; family Aristaeellaceae; genus UBA2943. The sequence goes on from JAFUBA010000167.1 coordinate 35,400, forward strand.
ATTTTCGATATTTTCCACCATCATGCCCAGCATGTTGGACTGCTGCCTGACCAGGGAGGAGGCTGCGAAATTGGGGACATAGTGGTAACGGTCGATGAGAGACTGAACCTTCTGCCGTGTTTCCTCCAGGACGGCAGGATGCCCCTTGAGTACGCGGGAAACGGTGGCAGTGGAGACACCGGCCTCATCGGCAATCGCCTGCATGGTGACCTGTTTGTGCATATCAGGGCCTTTCTTCTGTCTGGGATCATGGATCTGGGACAGGATCTGTGTGAAACACGCCAGACTCAGAGCTTTGCAGTGTAAAGCGAAATGAAAAAGTTCTACTGTTCTGTGTAAGAGCAGTATACCAGCGGCACACACAGGAGGCAAGGACAACACACAGTGCGCAGGATTCGGTTTATACGTGTAAACGATAACATATATGCAGCAGGATTGTCGGGACAAGTACCGAAAGAGCATGATTAATAATTAGCATTTAGCTGTGAAAATGTCAAAATCAGAAAAATTTTGACCATGTAAACGTTGACATGATGAATGGGCCATGATAAACTCGCCACATCAGCAGGGGAGGACAGGGCTGCAGATCTGCCTCTCTCGCAATGACCTTCCTGCGGCCCGATGAATGAGCCGCCTAAAAACATCACAGGAAACGACAAGAACACGGAGGTATTGTCATGAAGAAGTTTCTTGCTTTGACCCTTTGTGCCATGATGCTCCTTGGCATGTGTGTCATCTCAGCTTCAGCAGAGGGACAGAAGACCACAGTGGTTTTCTGGAACAGCTGGACCGGTGGAGATGGAGAAGCCCTGCAGGCGCTGGTGAATAAGTTCAATGCCTCGCAGGACGAAGTTTTTGTGGATATGACCAGGACGACCTCCTTCTCTGACATGCTGCAGACCAGCATGCCCACCGGGGAGGCAGCAGACCTGATCCTTCTCAACTGCAATGACATTAACAAGTATGCAGCCTATCTGCGTGATATGGGCGATATCTGGGAAAACACCAGCCTGAAGGCGGAGGACTTCTCTCCCGCCTATCTGAGCGTGTGCTACAAGGACGGCACTCTCTATGGCATTCCCTTCCAGATTTCAACCTACATGCTCTACTACAACAAGGATCTCCTTGCACAGGCAGGTTACGAGAATCCCCCCACCACCTTCGAGGGATGGGCAGAGGCAGCTGAGAAGATCACAGCCCTGTCATCCCAGGAAAAACCGATTTATGGCTCAGGCCTTTTCTATTGCTACAATGGACAGAATCAGTCCGTCATTCAGCGCTTCGGCACGGATTACATGATCACCGGCGACGCAGAGAATGGCTTCAAGGCAAACCTCCTGGACAACGAAGCCTTTGCTAATGCCATGATCTGGATGAAAAACCTCTATGATCTTGGCCTCAACCCCAAAGAGAAAGACATTGACTCCATGATGGCTGCCGGTCAGATCGGTCTGATGACCAATGGCGGCTGGCTGAAGGGCGCCCTGGATGCTTCCGGTGTGAACTACGGCATTACCCGTCTGCCCACGGTGTCCGGCGAAGATCTGGCGGACTGGTCGCTGGGCGACGTGAACAGCTTCTTCCTGACCTCCTCTGCGACGGATGAGACGGCGAAGGCGGCTGAGAAATTCATCGAGTGGTGGATGACTGGCTCCGGCCTTGAGGCGCAGGATGTGACGCAGGGCGTGGATTATTCCGGCATGACCCCCAACGCTGAGTGGTCCATCTCCATGTGCTACTTGAATGCTTATCTGCCCACGGTGCAGAGTCCTGAATATCAGGCGGAGACGATTCTGGTGGATCTGACGCCCTCTGCCACTGCGCAGGTGCAGATGTTTGCAGCACCCGGAACGCTCTTTTATTCGGATGCTGCCACGCTCAATGGCGAATACGTAGAGAACTGGGTGTTCAATGGCCCCGCCAACCCCACCTACGACGATGTGCAGGCGTTCTTCGCCGACTATCAGGCGGACCTGGAGGACTACATCGCCGAATACTATGAGTGATTTCCCGCGCGAACAACATACCTGAAACCGGGGGTGTCGGGGCAGCTCGGCACCCCCGGTTTGATATCATGGGGTTTGTCCCGGAGCAGGAGGAGTTCGGATGAAGACATCGGCCAGGCAGGCGCAGGGGAATGAAAGATACCGAAAACCTACGGGCATTGAGAGAAGGCTGGAGAGGACAGCATATCTGTTCATATTGCCGGCAGCTGTGCTGCTGATCGTGTTCTGTGTGCTGCCGCTCATAGCATCCTTCTATGTCAGCGTCCAGCAGATGGGTGTGGACCTTCAGGGCGCAAAGTTTGTGGGCCTGAAGAACTTTCAGAAGGCGATTGCGGATCGGCGCTTTCTGCAGAGCATTGGCATTACCCTCAGGTATACCGGGGTGGAAGTGCCGCTGCAGATGGTCATTGGCGTAGTGCTGTCGGCGCTTCTTTCCAAAAACACGCCGCTCAACAAGCTGTTTCGGAGCATTTATTTTCTGCCGGTCATTACCTCGGCTGTGACAGTAGGTGTCACCTGGCAGCTGGTGCTGCATTCCAACATTGGCATTTTTACCTACTGGCTCAAGTGCATGGGGTTCAGGGACGTGAACTTGCTGAACAATACGTCCACAGCGCTCTATGTGGTCGTGTTCGTGGCAATCTGGAAGACCTTTGGCATATCGACCATTATTCTGGTGTCAGCCATACAGAATATTCCGGAGTCACTCTTTGAGGCATCGTCCATTGATGGAGCGGGCAAGGTCCGGCAGTTTTTCCATGTGACATTGCCGGGGATCATGCCATCCTTCTGGTTCCCGCTGATGACGAGAATCATCGGATCGCTGCAGATGTTCGATATTGTGTACACCATGACCGGCGGCGGACCGAGCAAGTCCACCACAACCATGGTCGTATACATTTACGATACGGCGTTCAACAGCCTCAACAAGATGGGATATGCCACGGCCATGAGTGAACTGCTGTTTGCCGGCATCATGCTGATCACGGTCATCATGTACTATGTGATGGACAAGACGTCCGAGTGAGGAGGGGAGCCATATGACAGAAATTCAGATGAGAAAAAAGCCTGCAGGCGTACAGATGAAGGCCTTTGTGCGCTATATTCCGACGTTTCTGTTGCTTGTGATTTTCGCCTTCCTCCTTCTTGCACCGCTGGTCTGGATGTGTCTGGGCGCCTTCAAGACGGACCCGGAGGTGCTGAGCTATCCGCCGAAATTCTTTCCGGAGGGCAACCATTTTCTGGAGAACTGGGGGGGTGTTCAGAATACCATCGACATGGTAAAGCTGGGCATGAACACAGCCATCTATGCTGTGGGAACGACCATTCCTGCCATGTTCATCAATGCGCTGGCGGCCTATGCCTTTGCAAGATTCCGCTTTCGCGGAAAGAATGTGCTCTTCCTGATTTTTCTTGCAACCATGATGATTCCCTTTCAGGTGGTGATGGTGCCACTGTATCTGGAAGTGTATTATCTGGGCTGGCTGAATACGTTCTGGGGACTCATTGTGCCCAAGGTGGCCTCCGCCTACTGGATCTTTCTGGTGCGCTCTGCTTTCCAGGGGCTGCCAAAGGACCTTGAAGATGCAGCGCGCATTGATGGCCTGAACGAGTTTGGTATTTTCTGGAAGATCATGCTGCCGCTCATCAAGCCCACCATGATCACGGTGTTGCTGCTGTCCATCAACAACTGCTGGAATGACCTTCTCTGGCCGCTGATTGCAGCCAATGCGACAAAGATGCGAACCCTGTCCAACGGACTGGCCATGTTCATCGGCAACCGGACGGATGATTATTCGCTTGCCTTTACGGCAGCCACCGTATCCATGGTACCGATGCTGATCCTGTATATTTTCGGACAGAAATACTTTGTGGCAGGCCAGGCAACATCCGGCATCAAAGGATAAATGCCGGTTGGAGACATCTTGCGTGACAGGGATTAGAAAATCGTGACAGAAGAGGAAGTAACATGCCAAAGCTCCTGTGCTACACATTACCGGGCAAGGGTACCTATCCGGATGACAATTACCCCGGGTGCATTGCGTACAACTGTGACTGGGAGCAGTCGCTCCATCTGGCCGTACTGGGCGCCGATGGGAGATTTCGTCCCATGAGGAACAATACAGGGATCCTTTTTGCGGAGGCGACCTACGATGAGGGAAACGTGAGAGGTGTGACGAAGACACTGGTGGATCCGTTTCTTCTTCGGGAACCGTGCAGGGATTCTCACCTGGCTCCCAGGAGCGGTTTTGTTCTTGTGTGTGTGCGAAGGAATCAGAATGCACCGGACTCTGAGCACCGGGGATGCGTCATGGTCTATCGCTCCAGGAATCTGGTCCACTATGAGATGCAGGGATTTCTGGAGCTGTCTGCGCAGGGCAGGGAAGTGTCAGAACCCATGCTGAAATGGGATGATGAGCAGCAGGGGTACTGGATCTGGTGGACAGAGGAAAAGGGCGGCAGATGCTGCGGCTTTTCAAGAGACCTCATGACCCTTGAGCACATTCCAGACGATACAGTCAGGCCTGGATGCCCGGAGAGGACAGACCCAGACAGGCTCGGGATTTTTTTCGAGGGCGAGAAGGAACTTCATCAAAGCGGGTCAATCATCATGGGGAACGTGATTGAAATCACAGATGAGGAAGAGAAGGAGCTGCTTTCCTACTTTGGTGAAATCCGGCATGTGAAATGCGTGGTGCCAGATGTCACGATACATATTGGCGAAGAACTGAATGAAAAAAGCCTGCCCCGTGCCGTGTGCGTGTATTCGGACGGGTCTGTGCATGAAAAGCAGGTGGCATGGAACACAGAGGCGATTCGTGCTGCCCAAAAAGGAGGGCCTGGTCGCTATGAGATCGGCGGCACGATCCGGCAAAAGACATGGACATTTCCAATACCAATCAATTTCGGGCAGGATCCGACGCTGGAGTTTCGCGGCATGTCAGATCCGTGTGTGAGCCTGTGTCGGGGGAAGTACATCCTTTCCTCGTCCGGTACACAGGATATCCATCTGCGGGTGGCAGAGACGCCGGAGGGCACGTTTGCGGCAGAACCGATCACCATATGGCGGGTGGCGCTTGAAGGCCAGAAAAGGCATGGGACCTGGGCGGCCGAACTTCATGAAATCGATGGGATTCCCTATCTGTTTACAACGGTGTGCCCGGGAGGAGACTGGACAAAGGTAAAAGCCTGCATTCTTCGGTGCCATGGGGATCCATGGGACACGGACGCATGGGAAGCACCGGTCTTTTGCCGAAAGATGGACGGAAGTATCCTGCAGGAGCAGGGAATTTCACTGGATATGACGTATTTTCGGGATGCCGGACGGGATTATGTCATGTGGTCCGACCGGATTATCCACGCAGAGACGGACCCGATACTCCCGGAGCCTGCCTGCATTTATATAGCCACAGTGGATCCGGCAGCACCATGGCAGCTGACCAGCGAGCCGGTGTGCCTTGCGCGTCCTGCCTTTGGATGGGACAGATACGAGACAGAGGTGGACGAGGGCCCCTATCTCCTCCGGTCGCCAAACGGGGAGGACCTGTATGTCACGATCTCCGGCTCATCCACGAACCTGGGAGATATCTACAATGTAGGGCTGATGCAGTCGAAGACGGGCCGCGATCTTCTGGATCCGGCTGCATGGACGCTTCTTCCTTATCCGCTTCTGACCAAGGAAAGCGTGGAGGGGGAATACGGACCAGGCCATAACAATTTTGTGCTGGACCGGGATACAGGAGACATACTGATGGTTTACCACGCCGTTCCCCACGATGAAGCAGGCAGGACACTTTACAGGCAGCCCGGCATTCGGCGGCTTCACTGGGCAAAGACAGGGCTTCCATACCTGGAGATGACGCCGGAGCGGGATCTGAATCCTGCACTCCGGGATGTCAGGGTGCAAGTGATCGTACAATAGCAATCTCAGGAAGCAATCAAAACAGGGAAATTCAAAAGGGCAGGACCATGTGCGGTCCTGCCCTTTGAAGATTTTCGGGTACAGTGTTTCTCCTGGGACAATGGCAAAAAGTGTATTCCTGAATTTGACAGACAACAGTATAATAGAGCTTGTGCCTATCTGTTACTCGGATTCAATACTCCATCGAGGTGATTTGTCTTGAAAATGACGGCGGAGAATCGTGCACAGCTGATGCTCAATGAACCTCTGCACAAGGTGATTCCGGGGCTTGCCGTGCCCACGATCATATCCATGCTGGTGACAGCCATCTACAACATGGCTGATACCTACTTTGTGTCCCAGATCAGTACAGAAGCCAGCGGCGCGGTGGGTGTGGTTTTTTCAGCCATGTCCATCATCCAGGCTCTGGCGTTTATGATCGGCATGGGCAGCGGAACCAATCTGTCCATCGCCCTGGGAGCCGGGCGGGACGAGGATGCGAAAACCTTCGTGTCTATGGCCTTCTTTACGGCATTTGTCTCCGGTCTTGTGCTCATGGCGGTGTGCAATCTGAACCTGGAGCGGCTTGTGCGCTTCCTCGGTGCGACGGATGAGATTACGCCGCATGCCATGGCCTATGCCAGCTATATTTTCTTTGCGGCGCCCTTTATGATGTCCTCCTTTGTGATGAACAATCTCCTGAGATTCCAGGGGATGGCGGGCTATGCCATGGTCGGGATCACCACGGGCGGCATCCTGAACATCATTCTGGATCCGATCCTGATTTTTGCCCTGAACCTTGGAACGGCAGGTGCTGCGATTGCCACTGCCATTTCGCAGCTCATCAGCTTCCTGATCCTTCTTTTCATGTGCAACACGAAAAAGGAGATCATCCCGATCCGCCTGCGCAATTTCCGCCCGACCAGGCAGAAATACGGGCGAATCCTCTATAACGGCCTGCCCTCCCTCGGCCGGCAGGGCATTGCAAGTGTGGCAACGATCATCCTGAACCGTGTAGCTGGCGGGATCTCCACGGATCCTGCGACGGTGAACGCTGCCATCGCTGCCATGTCCATCGTGTCCAGGTTTGTCATGTTCATCAACAGTGCAGTCATCGGCTTTGGGCAGGGGTTCCAGCCGGTGTGCAGCTTCTGCTACGGGGCAGGGAAGTACCGGCGGGTGCGGGAGGCCTACTTTTACTGCGGCAAGGTGGCAACCGTGATCCTCCTGGTCCTGGGGTCAATCGCCATGCTGCTCAGCGAGCCGATCATCCGTCTCTTCCGCGCAGAGGATCTCCAGGTGGTATCCATCGGCACAACGGCCCTGAGGCTGCAGCTATTGACGCTGCCGCTCTGGGGATTCTACGTCATGTCCAACATGGCCACCCAGTCCATGGGCTATGGGCTGTCATCCACCATCATCTCCAGTGCCAGACAGGGTATTTTCCTGATTCCCACCGTCCTGATCCTGCCGCACTTTTTCGGGATCCTGGGCCTTCAGCTGGCACAGCCGGTGGCAGATGTTCTGGCATTTATCCTTGCCGTGATCCTGATGCGGGGCATCATGAAAAAGCTTTCTCAGATGCCGGATAAGCCCCATCCCCTGGACCCCAAAGATCACGAAGTGTAACTTGATGGTTTGGATCGTTACGTTAGATCGAAGTCTGACTCTTTTCAGCGTGATCTTTGTGCAGCGATCAACAAGGATCTCTCTGGTTTTTCCGGAGCTTCTATCTCTGAGCAGAGCGTTTTGATTTTCTGGCATGATAGATGTATAATCTCCATGCGTAATTCCTTCTTTCATGCAGTGAGGGGGAATAAAAAAGCAGAGGCTGCAACCTCTGCTTTCATTGTATAGAAGATAATGTACTTGTCTGGTAGTCAAGGAGTCATGGAAACTGAATAGGGCTGTTTGCTCGCAAACGGGATTGGCCCAAAGAATAAGAAAGATGCCATGCAGACTGTACTGCATGGCATCTTTATGTCTTACTTCACAAAGGGATTCTCGGTGGGATAGGGCAGGGACTTGGGCTGGTTGTAAGCGATGTCCTTCACACCCAGGAAACGGAAGACCTCAAAGAGATACTTGCCGACATGGCTGAAGGCCACAGCGCCGTGATGCGGATAGCGCTTCTCAATCAGCACGTGACGGTAGAAGCGGCCCATCTCATGGATGGCGAACACGCCGATGCCGCCGAAGGAGCGGGTCCTCACGTCGAGGATTTCGCCCTCTGCAATGTAGGAGCGCAGGTTGCCCTCGCTGTCGCACTGCAGACGGTAGAAGGTGATGTCGCTGGCTGCCAGGTCGCCCTCAAGGGTGCCGCGGGTGAAATCGGGCTCGCTGCCGGCGGGCTCCAGGAGACGGTGCTGGATCAGCTGATACTTCACCGCACGGTCGGAGCAAAGCTTGCACTCGGGCGTATTGCCGCAGTGGAAGCCCATGAAGGTGTCAGTGAGGGTGTAGTCATAGCGGCCCTTGATGTCGCTCTCCCACATGGACTTGGGCACGGAGTTGTTGATGTCAAGCAGGGTGACAGGATCCGCAGACACGCACAGGCCGATGTACTCGCTCAGGGCGCCGTAGATGTCCACCTCGCAGCTGACCGGGATGCCGCGGCTGACCAGACGGGAGTTGACGTAGCAGGGCTCGAAGCCGAACTGGGAGGGGAAGGCGGGCCAGCACTTGTCGGCGAAGGCGACATACTTGCGGCTGCCCTTGTGATTCTCGGCCCAGTCAAGGAGCGTGAGCTCAAACTGTGCAAGACGGACGCTCATGTCCGGATAATAGGCGCCCTCGCCCATTTCCTTGGCCATGTCGGCGCACACCTCGGGGATACGGGGATCATTCTCGTGTTCCTTGTAGGACACGAGCAGATCCAGCTCGCTGTTCTCCTCGATCTCCACGCCCAGCTCATACAGGCCCTTGATGGGTGCATTGCAGGCAAAGAAGTCCTGGGGACGGGGTCCGAAGGTGATGATCTTGAGGTTGCGCACGCCGATGACCGCACGGGCCACGGGCACGAAGTCGCGGATCATCTCCACAATATCCTCGGCGGTGCCGACAGGATAGGAGGGGATGTAGCCCTTGAGGTGGCGCATACCAAGGTTGTAGGAGCAGTTCAACATGCCGCAGTAGGCATCGCCGCGGCCGTTGATCAGGTCACCGTCGCCCTCGGCGGCAGCAACGAACATGCAGGGACCGTCAAAGTTTTTGGCGATCAGGGTCTCGGGGGTCTCGGGGCCGAAGTTGCCGAGGAACACCACCAGGGCGTTGCACTCCTTGGCCTTCACGTCATCTACGGCCTTGAGCATGTCCAGTTCGTTTTCCACGGTCACGGGACACTCATAGATGGCATCGCCGTAACACTTTGCGATAGCGGCACGGCGTGCCTCGGACAGCTGGATCGGGAAACAGTCGCGGCTGACGGCGATCAGGCCCAGCTTGACCTCGGGGATGTTGGTCATCATGTGAATCTACCTCCAGATAAAAGAATAGTAAAATGGAAAATAAGGAAAGAATGGAAAAATGGAAAGAATGGAATATATAGCGGGCATTCCATGAAAAAGGGAGAGCCTTTTTACATGGAGGCCAGACATGCGTAGGCATCCTTCAGGGAAGGATAGAGGGAAGTGTAGAGCTGGAAGAAAGGCTCATAGGCCTCGCTCCGGGCCTGGTCGGGCAGGAGAGGATCACTCTCCTGGATCATGGTCCTGCAAGCATCCGGGACGGTAGAATACAGTCCCACGGCTGTGCCGGCCAGAATAGCGGCACCCAGGGCCGGGCCTTCCGTGTTCTGCACGGTCTTGACGGGCATACCGAAGATGTCGGCCATCATCTGACGCCAGAAGGGGCTCTTGGCACCGCCGCCGCAGGCCAGCATGCTCTGGGGCACAACCTGCATGCCGCGCAGAATATCCAGGTTCTGCCGCTGGGAGTACATGACGCCCTCCGTCACGGCACGGAGAAGATCGCGGCGGGTGTGCATGGCGCTGAGGCCGATGAAGGCGCCGCGGGCATTGGAATCAAGCAGCGGGCTGCGCTCGCCCATCAGATAGGGCAGGAACAGGAGCCGGTTGGCACCGATGGGGCTCTTTGCGGCCTCCTCGTTCATGAGGACATAGGGATCTGTACCCATGAGCTTTGCCGTCTCGATCTCGGCGCCTGCGAACTGGTCGCGGAACCACTTGAGGGAGAGGCCGGCGGAGAGGGTACAGCTCATGACGGTGTAGGCACCGGGGACGGCAGAGCAGAAGGTGTGCACGCGCCCCTCAGGATCGATCTGCACGGAGTCCGCATGCGCGTAGACCACGCCGCTGGTGCCGATGGTGGTGAAGGCCTTGCCGACCTCGGCCACGCCGGTCCCAATGGCGCCTGCCATGTTGTCGGCAGCGCCGCCGCACACGGGCATTCCTTCCCTGAGGCCGGTCAGCTTTGCGGCCTCGGCGGTGATGTGGCCCACCACATCGCTGGCCTCATAGAGCTCGGGCAGCATGCCCATGGGGACATCCATGGCGCCGGCGATCTCCTCGGACCAGCGCCGGTTCGGCACATCCAGCATGTTGGTGCCGCTGGCGTCGCTCATCTCGCTGGCGAAAAGACCTGTGAGACGATAGCGCACATAGTCCTTGGGCAGGAGGATATGCTTTGCCTTTGCCCAGACCTCGGGCTCATGGCCCTGGACCCACAGGATCTTCCCTGCGGTAAACCCGGTGAGGGCGGGATTGGCGGAGATGGCAATCAAACGCTCCTTGCCGATGCGCCGGGTGAGGTCATCGCACTCATCGCCGGTGCGGCCGTCGCACCATAGAATGGAGCGGCGAAGGACATTGCCGTCATCGTCTGTGAGGACAAGGCCGTGCATCTGGCCGGAAATGCCAAGACAGGCCACATTGGCAGGGTCGACGGAGGACGCTTCCAGCACTTCCCGGACGGTGGTGCAGGTGGCCTGCCACCAGTCTTCGGGATCCTGCTCTGCCCAGCCATTCTTCGGCTGATGCAGAGGGTATTCGACGGTGGCGGAGGCAACAGCCCTGCCGCTCTCATCGAAAAGAACCGTTTTCGTGCCGGATGTGCCCAGATCGACACCAAGAAGATAGGTCATGGTGGACACCCTTTCTTACATACGTAAAAATTTGCGAAGTTCGTTTGCTGAAAGAAATTATACACAGATGGAACGAAAAAGAAAACAGGAGACAGGGCGCTCAGCGGATATCCCACACAGAGCGGACGCGAAGGGACTCTGCACTGCCTCGCAGGATCCGAAGGCTCCTGCTGCCCGGGTTCATGTCAAAGAAATTGTCGCTGAGGAGAAGATCTCCGTCCTCTGCGTAGATCTCGACCTTTGATGCAAACGCGCTGGCATGGACCGTGATCTCATCCCCTGACCTTGAGAGGGTCAGATGCGGGTTGCGAAAACGGAAGTGCTTGGGCGGGCAGAAGAGCGTGCAGCTGTCAGACACGGTGATCCCGCCTGCTTCCATGGAGTAGGAGAGGTACACACCATAGGGGTCCTCGCCCGGGAAAAACAGATCCTCCGACCATACGGCACTCAGCGCCGGGCACAGGAGGGAGACGGTGCCGTCCTTCAGAATCGATCCGTCGGGCCGCCGGAGCGACCAGGTAATCCTGCCCTCCACGGGGGAGAAGGTTTCGTTGGAAATGTTCAGCCGTGCCTTCAGGTGCACACTGGACAGGGGCGTATCTGCGTTCACGTTCTCCCTCTGGGAGAGGATCCCGTCCTCCTCGCAGCTGAGAAGCACCGGCGAGAAGAAATGCTTTGCCTGATAGTGCAGCGCCTTCCAGCGGCCGAAGTAGTCGATGGAGGCCCAGCTGGCCACCGGCCAGCAGTCGTTGAGCTGCCAGATGATGGCGCCCATGCATTCGCCCCGGTGCCGCCGCCAGTGCTCCACTCCGCAGCGGATGGCGTCTGCCTGCAGCAGCTGGGAGGCATAGACAAGGGTGTCAAAGGAGGAGGGGTAGAGATAAGTCTGCGCCATATACGTCATGATCTTGCCGTTGGCTGCGTGATTGCGCTGGTGCTTTTCCATGACGTAGGAGAAGATGTTCCTGTCCCCCGGCAGCGTGTAGGCTTCAATGGTTCTCATGGGCGGGAAGGACTGGAAGCCGAACTCCGACACAAAGCGGAACTGGTGGTTCCTGTAGTCCGTAAACGGCTTGCCGCCGTGCCATACATCCCAGTAATGGACATCGCCCCGCCTTGGATCGGATGGCGCATCGAAGGCGCCGCCGGAGGAGGGGGAGGAGGGCCAGTAGGGGCGGTCCGGATCCAGTCGGGACACGGCCTTTGGGAGAATGTATTCAAAGAGTTTGATGTAATCGGCAGAAAAGATGGGCCCGTGGGGATACCAGTGGCCTGTCACGGCAGACTCCACCTCGTTGTTGCCGCACCAGAGGGCAAGGGATGGATGATGGCGGAGCCGGACAATGTTGTCCCGGAATTCCGCCCGGATATTCTCCTCAAAGGAGGGTGTCAGGCGGTAGACCGCGCAGGCGAACATGAAGTCCTGCCATACGAGAAGGCCCAGCTCATCACACAGGTCAAAGAAGAAGTCGTCGGGGTAGTATCCGCCGCCCCAGACACGGATGCAGTTGAAATGGGCGGATACGGCGTCCTCCAGCAGCTGCCGCGTGCGCGATGGCGTCACGCGGGAGAGAAGGGAATCCTCCGGAATGTAGTCAGCGCCCATGCAGAAGATGTCCACACCGTTGACGCGCAGGAAGAAGCCCTCGCCCTGTCCGTCTGCATCCTTTGGCCGCCTGAGCTCAAGGGACCTCAGGCCGATCTTTCTCTCCCACAGATCCAGGGGTGTGCCGCCCGGCGTGCACAGCTCCACCCTCAGGGTATACAGCGGCTGGGCACCGTAGCCGTTTGGCCACCACAGCTGGGGCGAGGGAACCTCCAGCTGGTCGGAGGAGGTCCGCACACGCTCCTTTCCCTCGGGAGAGAGGAGGATGGTCTGGAAGGTGAAGTCCCGCTCCGGGAAATCCTCATAGAGCTCCGGCTGTATGCGAAGGGTGACACGGCCTGCCTGGTGCACCTGCCGTACCATGACGGAGCGCAGCTTCGGCGTGGAGACGGCCCAGAGGTACACGGGGCGGAAGATGCCTGCATCCGGCAGGCGGGGGCCCCAGTCCCAGCCGAACATGCAGTGAGACTTGCGGAGCATGGGATAGCCCGGCAGCGCATCCGTGGAGCCGTAGGTCGGGGTGGCTTTCTGGGCATCCCGGATGAGCTGGAGTGGTGAGCGGATGAGCAGGGTCAGCGTGTTCTTCCCGGGTTTCAGATACGGCTTTACGTCGATCTGCCATGTCCGGTGCATATTGACCGCCTCAAAGAGGAACTGGCCGTTCAGGCTGACCTCGGCGACCGTGTCCAGACCCTCGAACACGAGGTAGACCTGGATGGCGGCCAGAAGCTGATCGTCCGGCTCAAACGTCCGTTCATACACCCAGTCATGCTCCATCAGGGGCAGGGCCAGATCCTCCTGGTCGCGGAAGAAGGGATCGGGCATGAGCCCTTGTTCCAGGAGCGTGCCATAGACCGTGCCCGGGACGATGCAGGGGATGGCAGTGGACTCGTCTGCGCGCCGCAGTGTCCAGGTGCCGTCAAGGGGCAGAATATGTCTGTACATACGCATATCTCCATGTGACAAATTGCCGTGAAGGCAGCAGACACACAATCACAGGGGCGGCCGGCTGGCGTCGGTGATGGTGATGGGCGCCTCTGTCCCGTCCAGGGACTCGATGGTGATCGTGACAGAGCCCGCCTCCACGTGATGCATGCTTTGCCAGGCAAAGAAGCCGCCCAGGCAGATGCAGAGAAGGGAGACAGCCACGAGCAGGAGGGAGCGGACGCCGCGGAGCTTTTCGGGTGCGTGCCAGTGCGCGCTCTTCAGATGCCGCATGACCTGGCTGGCGGCCGTGCCCGTGAGGGTGCCGCATACAAGCCCTGTGATCATCAGAAGGCCAAGATACCCCATGATCGCATCCGGTGTGTGCAGGATGAGGATTGCCATGATGGTCTGCCCTGCGTTGTGCAGCATGCCGCCCGCCATGGAGACGGGAACGGGATGAATGCCGGGGATCAGGTGCAGAAGCGTCATGCCGGTCAGGGACATGAGCCCTCCGGCAAAGGCGTACATCATGGCAGAGACGCCGCCAAACATGAGGCCGGAGAGAACTACCTTCAGGGTCATGAGAATGAAGGTGGTCGGGATGTCCAGCATGTAGACGGCAAAAATGAGAATCGAGTTGGAAAGGCCCAGCTTGATGCCCGGCACACCCAGGGAGGGCAGCATGCTCTCCAGCCAGCCCAGCACCAGCATGACGGCAAGCAGCATGGCGGAGAGGGACAGGCGGAAGGTGGCCTGCTTTCTCTGCTCACGATCGGAAAAATAGGACTTGTGATTGTCCATGTGCGCGCTCATTTGGCCTCCTCGGAAACTTCCTGCGTGGCATACAGCTCCAGGACCTCCTCCGGCGTATACAGCTCCAGGGAGACCTGATTGGGCAGGCAGATGATCCATCCGCCAAGAAGGCGTTCATGCCGGTTTTCCAATGTCACGCTGCCCTGCTGCACGCAGTCCTGATTTTCACAGGTGGAAGATTCCATATTGACACCGTCCGGCGTCAGATGGATGACGTTGACGATCTCTGTGCCGTCCGTGGCCGTCTGGCGTATGGGCAGGGAATACTCGCCCTCCTCTGGAAGGGGCAGCCAGTAAGCACCATCCGTGAGCCGGAGCAGTACATAGCCCGGTGCCGGGTGCGGCTGAGCGGCGTCCTCTTCCTCGGAGAAGGCCGGGCGGGATGCATACGGGAAAAGGATCCAGCATAGAACGATAGACAGCACAAAGAGACGCCTTGGAGAAAATTTGCACATATCAGTCTCCGAATCTGCGAAGATAGAGATCTTTCTATAAATAGAGTTCGTTCATCAACCGGGTTCATGAAGGAGACGCGGGCAGATGCGTGCGCCCCCGGAGAACTCAGAGGTTACTTTCGTGAAAAATTGTACTCGCGAACATACTGGGTGTCAAACCGGAAGATGCCTGAAAAGCCATATGAGAGGCGGATGCACACGAATTTTTAAAAAAGATCAGGAAGCACCTTGACACGCACAATTCAATTGCGTAAAATTGAATTGTTCTCAATCGAACCCCCTGCATCAGGGGCGAAGGGAGAACAAAACAGATGCTTTTCCCGGGAGAAAAGCAGATTGATCATGATTTTGTGATCAATTGGCATTCGGTCTGGGCATCAAGCCGGATACCAGTTGAACATGGACCGATCGATATGGAAATAGAAAGGAGCAAAACACGATGAGTTTTTATGATTACAGCGTGACGGATCCCAAGGGCAATGAGGTGTCCATGAATCAGTTCGCCGGCAAGGTGGTGCTGGTGGTGAACACGGCGACCGGCTGCGGCTTCACGCCTCACTACAAGGACCTGGAGAGCATGTGGGAGAAATTCCACGATCAGGGCCTTGAGATCGTGGACGTGCCCTGCAACCAGTTTGCGGGCCAGACCCCCGGTACGGACGATGAGATCCATGAGTTCTGCACCCTCAAGTACAACACCCAGTTCCCGCAGATGAAAAAGAGCGATGTGAACGGCGAGAACGAGCTGCCCCTGTATACCTTCCTCAAGTCCCAGAAGGGCTTTGAAGGCTTCCATGGTCCTGCCGGTCTGATGCTCTCCGGCGTGGTCAAGAAGTTCCATCCCGACTACAAGGAGACCCCGGACATCAAGTGGAACTTCACCAAGTTTGTGGTGGATCGTCAGGGCAATGTGGTGGCACGCTTTGAGCCCACTGCATCCATGAAGGACGTCGAGAAATGCGTGGAGAAGCTCCTGTAAGCTCCGGCAGATCTCGTATGAAGCGGGAGTAAACATGAACGAAGAGGCGCTGAAGCTGGATCATCAGCTGTGTTTTCCACTCTATGCCTGTGCAAGGCGGGTGGTGGGGTTCTACACACCCTATCTGAAGCCGCTTGGCCTGACATACACCCAGTACATTGCGTTTCTGGCCCTGTGGGAAACCCCGGAAATGACCGTGAAGGAACTGGGCAGACGGCTGATGCTGGACAGCGGGACCCTGACCCCGATGCTCAAAAAGCTGGAGGAAAACGGATATCTTGTGAGATCACGCTCAAGGGAAGATGAGCGCATGGTGACGGTGACGCTCACGGAGCGTGGCCGACAGCTCAAGGAGCAGGTAAAAGGAATCCCTGGCAGCGTAGGAAGCTGTATGCCGCTGGATGCACAGGAAGCAGTGACACTCTATCAGCTGCTCTACAAGGTGCTTCGGCAGGCAAGCGATCCGGATTAAGAGAAAAAAGAAATTTAGGAGGCAAAAGCCATGGCAGTCGTGACGATTACGGAAAGCAATTTTGATCAGGAAGTTCTCGACAGCAAGGAACCTGTCCTGCTGGACTTCTGGGCAAGCTGGTGCGGCCCCTGCCGCATGATGAGCCCCGTGGTGGATGAGATTGCAGAAACCACCCCCGGCATCAAGGTGGGCAAGGTCAACGTAGATGAAGAGATGGATCTGGCAACCCGCTACGGCATCAACAGCATTCCTGCACTGCTGGTGTTCAAGGACGGCGAGGTGGCCAACCAGTCCGTGGGCGTGCAGCCCAAGGAACAGGTGCTGGAGCTCCTGGGACTGTGAGAGAATAAGGCATCAGAAAAGAGACCCGAAAGGGTCTCTTTTCTGATGCCAAAAATCATGACTCACCGTCTCCAAGTGATTCCTGCAGAACCAGGAGGTTTTTCTCCATGACCTGCTGGTACCAGTCAAGGGGGATATCGCCCTCGGGCCCTGTGACACATGGATCCAGCTCATAGACGGGGGCACCGGTCTCGCGGGAGATGACCCTCGCCGGAAGATCCGTGTACTGGGGCTCAGTGAACAGGGGCGGGTTGCCGCTGGATTTCACCAGCCGGACCAGCTCCGCTGTCTGTCTCGTGGAGAGGGCCTCATCCGGCTCAAGTGCGATGACGGCCACCACATCCAGATCGTACCTTCTGGCAAAATAGGGGAAGGCCTCGTGGAAGGTGACGATGGAGCGGCGGGGAAGAGGGGAGATGGCGCTGGAGAGGTTTTCATCCAGTGCCTGAAGGGAGGCAAGATAGCTTTCGAGGTTTTCTGAGATGGCGACCTCGTGCTGCGGGAAGGCCGCGATCAGGCCCTGTGCAAGGTTTCGGACCATCTGCATGGCCTGCTGCGGGTCCAGCCAGATATGGGCGTTCCACTCGGTTTCTCCGGTTTCGGACGGAAGGAGCTCCACGCCTGAGGAGGCATCTGTCACCGGAAGATCGGGAAAGGCGTCAAAGACCATGTCCAGATAGCTCTCCATGCCGGCGCCGTTGATGAGGAAAAGATCCGAACCGCTCAGCGCCTTCAGGTCTCCGCTGGTCAGCTGATAATCGTGCAGGCAGCCGGTCTGCCGCTCGGCGAGGGAGTGCACGGTAATCTCCTCGATCCCGTCGGTGAGATTTCGCGCGAAGAGGTAGATGGGGAAAAAGGAGGCAGTCACGGTCTCACACAGGCCGTGCAGCGGCAGAAGAAGGAGACAGAGAAAGAGAAGCATGCGGGAAAAGCGCTTGTGCAAGGTAAACCTCCTGGAGTGTTCAGAAATGGGATGACTCGCTCTCCCTCAGGGAAAGCTGATTCTGTAAAAATGCCTGCTCATCCGCCCGCAGGAATTCCCTGTAGCCAGAGCAAAGCGCCCGCAGGGCGCCGAGGGAACCTTTCTGAAGAAAGTGATCATAGACGCGGGAAAACAGGGCGGGCGAAGGGGAAGTCTGAATGAGATACACAGACAGGAGCGCTTCGGAAAGGTCCGGCAGAGACTTCAGGTAGAACCGGTGCAGTCCCCCGTCGTCCAGCCACACAAGGTTCGGGCCGAGGGCTTCATACAGCATGCTGTATACCGCATTTTCCAGCTGCTCGCAGAGTGTCTGCAGCGGGGTGAGCGTCGGGGAATAGACAGAAAAGATGCGCAGGCACCGGTCATGCATGCGGAGTGCAGATGTCATTTCACCGCCGAAAAACAGGCTCAGCACATGAAAGATTTCCCTGTCCATTCCGCATTCCCCGCCTTTCTTTGCGTGTTTCCGTGAACCTTGAAAGTATACCATGGGCACTGAGGAAAGACAATCAAAAGGACCACCAAAAAATATTTCAAAAATATTTCGAAATATTTCAAAAATTCGAAGACACAAAATGCATAACATTTTGAATAAAATGCATAAATATACATTGCAAACGCAAAAATAGTGGGCGAAGGCGCCGGGACCACCATGGATTGTGGATAAAGTTATCAACATGTTAGCAAATAAAGTTTTTCCACAAATATGCTTGAAAAACGGGTTTTACTATGCTAGAATCCACACGTCCGGTGCAACACATGCACTGTGGAAAACGGTTTTCACATGGAAACAGCGGATTTTCCACAAGAATTCCGCATCGAGAAAAAATGCGCAACCCAGAATGCATATAAATATTTCAAAATTGTGTCACATATCATGTCTGCCGAAATATATCTGAAACAAATGCCGGACGGGCATATGGCAGACAGAGCGGGAAGGACTGACGAGCATGGACGTGAAGGAACTGTGGGAGAAAACATGTGCGCTGATTGAGACGGAGATGAACTTTGTCTTCTACAATACGTTCATCAACGAGAATCTGGTGCCGGTCAGCTTTCAGGACGATGTGCTGATTCTCCGGATGAACCTGGACGGGTTCCGGACCGTGGTGCTCAATCACATGGCGACCATTACGGACTGCGCCTCGAGGGCCGCGGGTCATAAGATCACCGTCAAGATCTACACGCAGTCCGAGCTGAATGCGACGGTAAAGCCCAGCGTTGTGCCGGAGGAGAGCAATGTGCCCCTCAACCCCCGCTACACCTTTGAGTCGTTTGTGGTGGGCAGTGCCAACCGGTTTGCCCATGCGGCGGCGGTGGCGGTGGCAGAGAGCCCGGCGGAGATCTACAATCCTCTGTTCATCTACGGCGGTGTGGGCCTTGGAAAGACCCATCTGATGCACGCCATCGGGCACTATGTGCAGGAAAACTATCCGCAGAAGCGCCTGCTCTATATCACCTCGGAAACCTTCGTCAACGAGCTGATCTCTGCCATCCAGACCGGCAAGACAGGGGAATTCAGGGCGCGCTTCCGAACGGTGGACATCCTTATGGTCGACGATATTCAGTTCATCGCCGGCAAGGATTCCACCCAGGAGGAGTTCTTCCATACATTCAACGAACTCTACAATGCGAAAAAGCAGATCATCCTGACCTCGGACCGCCCGCCGCAGGAGATCAACAAGCTGGAGGAGAGGCTGCGCAGCCGCTTTGCCTGGGGCCTGACCGCGGACATCAAAAAGCCGGATCTGGAGACGAGGACCGCCATTTTGCGAAGGATCGCCGAGCAGGAAGGCCTGGAAGTGCCGGACGAGGTCTTTGCACTCATGGCCGAGCAGGTATCCTCCAACATCCGTGAGCTGGAGGGCAGCTTCAATAAGCTCGTGGCCTATGCCCAGCTCCTGCACAAGCCCATCACGCTCGCCCTCACGGAGGAAGCGCTGAAGGATGTGTTCCACGGGGAGAAAAAGAAAGCCATCACGGGAGAATCCATCCTGCAGACGGTCTGCGACTTTTACGGCCAGACCGTGGATGAAATCCTCAGCGCGTCCCGCAAGCGTGAGTGCGCGCAGACCCGGCAGCTGGCCATGTATCTGGTCAGGGAGATGACGGACATGAGCCTGCCTCAGATCGGCAATCTGTTTGGCGGGAAGGATCACTCCACGGTGCTCTACTCCTGCAGGCTGGTGCACCAGCGGCTCAAGGATGAGCCGGAGGTGGCCTCGCAGGTGGAGGAACTGAAGCGGAGAATCAAAGAGGGTTGAACCAGACTGGCCCGGGGAAACCCGGGCTGTTTTTGAATTTCACAGAAAAAAGGGAGTGGGATAGATGAGCAGTGAAGCGTACACAGTACTTGCCCTCGGCATGCGCTACTGGTTTGTGCTGCTGGGTGCCGTCATTGTCCTTCGGTCCTTCTTTCTGCTCTCGAGGGAGCACCGGGAGCGGCACCGCAAACTCAGACACCTGCCGGATGCGGGCATGATCGGCGAGATGGTGGTCATGGAAGACGGCGAACACGTGCGCAGGGGCGACACGTTCGCGGTGCCATGGGAAGGAAATCTCGGGAAAAGCCGCTTCTGCGATGTGAGCCTGCAGGAGGCGGGGATCACAGGGGTCCATCTGTGGTTCTCCTTCGACCGGCGGGATGGACTGGTGCTGGAGCCCAGCAACCGTTGTGTCTGTGCCGTCAACGGGAAGGAGATCAGCATTCGCTCTCCAAGGCATGAGAGGACCCTGGGCCACGGGGGATATCTGGAGGTGGGCGGTGCCCTTCTGCGCCTTCGACTCTTTGCAGGCCTGGATGCGAAGAAAAACGCCTGGACGGAGGACCGGGCATATTTGCCGCAGGCGCCAGTCAGTCCCCACCTGCCGGACTGGGAACTCCCGCTGGAGGAGGATGGCACAGTGACAGAGCCAAAACGAAAGGGACTGTTTGGCCTGTTTGGAAGGAGGCGGGGGCATGGCGAAAGATAAGCCGGAAAAGCGCCTGCGCCTCCCAGGCAGCGGGCTTGCGGCCACCGTCATGCTCTTTTTCATGACGGCCTTTCTTCTTCTTTTCCTCAGGGATTTTGCCTGGCAGGGACTGGCCCTGGCCGCTGCGGTCCCCCTTGGCATCTGGATCGGCACCCATGTGATCTGCAGAAGCTTTCATGTGGACATGCTGCTGCTGACGCTGACAAATTTTCTGTGTGCCCTCGGCATCCTGGTTCTATATGACACCAACAAGGCGCTGGCGTACCACCAGGCAATGTACTATGGCATCGGACTCGCTGCCATGATCGCCTGCATCTATCTGGTGAGATGGACGAAGAGCGTAAAGGTATGGCGCTACCTGACATGGCCGATGGGCCTTGTGAGCCTGATACTGCTTTCCCTGCCGCTCCTCATCGGGCGGGAGACCAATGGCGCCAAGAACTGGATTTATCTCGGCTCCGTGTCCGTGCAGCCCAGCGAGATTGTGAAGATCAGCCTCCTCATCCTGGTCTGTCACTTCATGTCCAGGCGGCAGATGCTGCCCTGGCTCGTCTTCTCGGTGGGGTGTCTTGGCATCCTGATGCTCCAGAAGGACCTGGGAACAGCCCTTCTCTACTACGGAGTCACGCTCATGCTCTACTTTGCGTCATCGTCCAATGTTCTTCTCACGGCATTGGGGCTTGGAGGCGGGGTCGGTGCCGCGGTGATGGGCTATAGGATGTTTGCCCATGTGAAAAAGCGGGTGGCCATCTGGAAGAATCCGTTTGCGGACTATGACCACGCGGGCTATCAGATTGTGCAGGGGCTCATGGCCCTGGCCAGCGGCGGCCTTGTGGGCGTGGGGCTCGGCCTTGGTTCTCCCACCACCATTCCGGTCTACCAGACGGACTTCATCTTTGCGGTGATCTGCGAGCAGTTCGGGCTGGTCTTCGGCCTGTTTGTGCTGGCCATGTATGTGGCGATCATCTGGCGGGGTGCCGTGATCGCCCGCGGGGCAAGGCGGTCCTTCCACGGGCTGCTTGCCATGGGCGCGACGCTCATGATTGCCCTTCAGACCTTCGTGATCATCGGCGGGGTGATCAAGATGATTCCCCTCACAGGCGTCACCATGCCCTTTGTGTCCTCCGGCGGCTCCTCCCTTGTCTCCAGCATGTGTCTCATCGGCCTTGTGCAGGGGGTGGAGAGCCTGAACCGGGATGACCTGACGGAGGACGAGCGGATGACGGAGATGCCGCAGACATTCGGCGGGAAGAGAGGTGGGAGACGGTGAAGCAGCAGAGAAGGCAGTTTAAGTTTCTGGCTGTCCTGATGTTCTCTCTCTTCCTCGTTCTGGCCTTTTACGGTGGATACAGCGTGATCCAGTACGGAAATCGCTGGTTTTCTTCCTCCCGCAATCCCAGGGTGCGCTCTCAGAAAGAAAACGTCATGGCGGGCGATATCCTGGACAGAAACGGTATCATTCTTGCCTACACGGACACCGAGGGCGAGCGGCACTACCAGGCGGAGGAAGCATCGCGCCGTGCGGTCGTACATGTGCTGGGTGACCGGCAGGGGCAGGTGGCCAACGGCGTGGAGTCGTTTCAGACCGCTTATCTCTATGGGTTCCAGTCGACATTTCCGGAGCTTGTGAGGAGCTTTCTCAGCGGGGAGAGCCGGCGGGGGGACGACATTACCCTGACACTGGACAGCCGCCTCTGCACGCAGATGATGCTCTCCTTTGATGCCCACGAGAAGACCCGCGGCCTGAGGGGTGCCGCGGTGGTCATGAACTACAGGACGGGCGAGCTTCTGGGTGAGATCAGTCTGCCGAACTTTGACCCGGACAGGATCGACGAAGCGGTCTACCAGAATCCGGGGCAGCCCTTCTGGAATCGCGCGACCCAGTCCATCTATCCGCCGGGTTCCACCTTCAAGACGATCACGGCGGCAGCGGCACTGATGAACCTTCCGGACATTGAAAACGAGCAGTTCACCTGCACAGGTGAGCTGCCGGTGGACAACGGCTTCATTCATGACTTCGGGAATGCCCGCCATGGGAAGCTGAGCTTTCAGAATGCCTATCGGGTGTCGTGCAACCAGGTCTTTGCGCAGGTGGCGCTGAGGATGGGAGACCAGGAACTCAAAAAGGCGGCCGAGAAGGCCGGGTTCAATGACAATTTCCTGTTTCGGGATCTCGTCGTGGAAAACAGCACGTATCCGGCCGACAACCGGACGGAGGCTGAGGTTGCGGCCTCCGGTTTCGGGCAGAGCGCCGTGGCGGCCACGCCCCTGCACATGTGCATGGTGGCAGCGTCGGTGGCAAATGGCGGCGTCATGATGGAGCCGATTCTCCTCCGGGAGGTCAGATCCACCCTGGGGGATCTTCGGTATGAAGCAAAGACACGTGTGTACACCCAGGCCATGGAGGCCTGGCAGGCGGAGATCCTGGACGGATACATGCGGGACGTGGTCGTGAACGGGACGGGCAGCCGTGCATCCGTCTCCGGCCTCACGGTCTGCGGCAAGACGGGCACGGCGGATTCCACCCAGAACGGGGAACCCATCAGCTACGGCTGGTTCATCGGATACCTGAGGGAGGAAAGCCTGCCCTATGCCGTGTGCGTGCTGGTGGAGGATGTGGCCTCCGGCGATGGCGGCGGCTCCACGGCGGCTCCGATCGCGGCAGACATCTTCGCCTATCTCCGGGATCATGATGGAAAGTAATCAAAAAAGCAGAAGGCACGGCCTCCTGCTTTTTGGTTATTCTTCTGAAAAAAGATCCTCGCCTTCGTCCTCCGGCAGCTCGTCCACATCCACAAGATCCTCGCTGGCGATATCCCTTAGATCCTGCGTTCCCTCCAGCTCGGTGACGCCCTGGGATACCACACGGGCCTCCACGATGGAGTGGAGGAAGGCGTCATATGAGAGCGCCAGACGTTCCATGGCGCTGAGCAGGTGTGTGGCAAAAGAGACGGACACGATTCCGTCCCAGGACAGCTTGACGGGATCCGGAAGCCAGGAAAGATCGTCCATGTCCAGGGCACGCAGTGTAAGCCGCTTTCTGCCGATCTTTTCTACCCTGCCGCACACAAGGTGTCTGTCCGGACTGTCCCCCGTCTTCATGGTGACCAGAAGATTGTGCTCATACAGGGAAAGGTCCGTCATGATCTGCTGCCAGCTCTCCAGCGACACCGCAACAGGGGAGACTTCCGGCTCCATGGAGAGGAGACGGCAGTGCTCTGTGCGGGAAATGAAGGGAGAGGCGGAGGCAATGTTGCTCAGATGATGAATCTCAAACCCGTCCGGCTGGAAACAGTTTTCCGACTGAATGAGGACGAAATCATGGGACAGGGCAAGCACCCACCATTCCCTCGGCTGGGACCAGGAGTCCTGCTTGAGGAACACGCGGCAGATCAGAGACTGCTCAAGACAGTAATCCAGCGTGTTATGGATGGCGTTCTGCTCGGCGATGATCTCCGCCATGGCCTGCGCCATTGCTTTTTTGGATTTCGATTTATCCTTTTTCACTTGGGTCTCCCTCCGAAAATGTTGATGCCTCAGGTATGTCCCAGAACATGTGCTTTCAGCCAGTCGCGGACCGCGGCCTGCACGCTGGGAAGATGATGATCATAGCAGTGGGTATCGCCCGGTATGCTCACAAATTCGCCCCTGGGGCAGAGCGCAGCGCTCTCCGCTCCGACCTCTGCGGGCACGGCGTCATCTGCATCCCCGTGGACCACGAGGACAGGCACGGTGATATTTGGCAGGACATCTTCTGTGCGGATGCTCTGGGCCACCCGCACATAGTTTCCGCCGAGCGTCCGATCACCCCAGGCCGGCAGCGTGTCCGGCACATGCTCCGGGTCAAAGTGAATGCCCAGAAGATTCCCCGAGCGTGCGCCCTCCGGGATCATGCACGCAGGCGAGAGCGCGATGATGCCCATGATCTGGTCGCACTTGAGGGCACCGGCAAGCAGTACAGAAAGGCCGCCCTGGGAGTGTCCGCAGAGCCAGATACTGCTCACAAAGGGCATTTCCCGTGCGCGGTCCACAAGCAGAAAGATGTTCTGAATCCAGCGAAAGAGGGTATGGTCCTGAAAGGTACCCCCGCTCAGGCCATGCCCATACAGGTCTGCTCGCAGCGTGGCGCAGCCGCAATCGCGGATTGCCTCTGAAACCCCGAGGATATGGCGCTCTTCCTTGTGGCCGGTAAAGCCGTGGAGGACGATGACAAGGGGACAGGATCCGGTGAAATCCTCCGGCATTTCAAGGACGGCATCGAGGCGGATACCGTCATCTGTGAATTCCAGGTGACGGGGAGGCTGCACGGGCATAAACAAACCTTCTTTCGGGGCTGTCTGACCAAAGGCTGTCAGGTGGCGGAACGGGAAGCTGTGTGGTAAGATGCAGAAGATTCCATGACGGAGGAGAACATGTATGACGCAGAAGGAATTTTATCAGAAGATGGACGAGGTCACAGCGCCTGACTTTGTGGACTTTTCGATCCTGGTCCCCCTCATCAAGGAGGCGGGCGAGCAGGGACTGCATCTGATCGTGGGCGGGCATAAAATCGATGACGAATTCATCGCCCTCGAGACGGTCCTGGCGAACCCGCAGGACTTTCTGGACGCAAACGGCAACGTGGATGAGGAAAGGATACGTAAGCTTTCGCCAGAAGAGCGAAGGGTATACGTGAGCTGCTATTCATCGCCCGCTCAGGCAAAGGGCTTCCAGACGGTCAAACTGGGCGTGAAGGATCTGATCGAAAATTACCTGTCCAATGAATGTTTTGTCGGACTGAAATTCAATGGGAACATCCCGGTGCCAAAGGATGATCTGAGCAGGTGCATCCACTTCCGGCGCAGGATTCTCTTCCGCGTGGGGTGATGCCCCAAAAGAGCAGCAATGGCTGCTCTTTTTCTTGAGGATTTTGAGGAAAACTGGCGAGATGATGGCAAAAAACGGACAGCCAACCTCAGAAAGGCAGCTCTTCACCGCTGTCATCTTTGTCTGTATCCGCCTGAGCATCATCTTTGCCCGTATCCGAGGGAGCGTCATCTGTGTCCTGAGACTCGGACTCTTCAGCAGCTGCGGCATTTTTCTGTGCGAAGTCCAGCAGCTTACAGATATCGTCAAAGGAGAAGAGCTTGGAGATCGCATCACTCAGGTCCGGTTTCGGCTCGGCATCGCCCGATTCGTCGAGGTCATCTGATGCTACTGAGTCGTTCTCATCGCCGCTTTCTTCGGGCTTTCCTCCGAAGACGTCCTCCACTGTCAGGTTCAGAAATTTGGGGATGTCACCCCCGTTTTCCCTGAGCGAATCGCTGAACTGATCCATAAACTGCCGGATCATGTCCGGGGAGATCAGGTGGGACAGAAAGCCGCTCAGGCCAAAGCTTGGCATGGCCATCACGCGCACAGAGATTTTCGGCTTGTTCCCTGGATTCATGATATCCGGAAGTATAGATGCGGGATCGCCATGGTGGCCGGCATCTGAAGCGTGGTGTTCCCGAACCGGTTCCGTATGGCTCCCATCGCCCGTCTGCCCGTAGGCGGAGGTGGCGTTGGGCTGGTCTACAATGGACTGTAGCTCTTCAAGTACAGAGCTGATGTCTTCCATGATCTGGTCCTTTCTGGGAAGAGGTGAAACGGGGATGGCGCGGCACCGGGTGCCGGCCGTGCCTGGAACGGACTTTACGGGAAAGTCCTGCAGGTCACAGGACCTCTTTCCATGGCGGATTATATCACGCAGCGCGTGGAAAATACAGTGGTCAGACTGCCGCTGGATGGCCCATTTCACCATCGGTTTTTCTGCCTGGATTCGTGTCTGTACCCGGCAGATGGTCTTGCAAGGGGCGCTTTTTTCGATATACTGGACAGGCCGTGCCCGCACTTTTCCTTTTTCCGGGACGTTTCTGCGCTCCCCGGCGGGAGGTGTTTTTCCAAGAGATCAGGGCAACGTGCAAAGGGAGGATATTATGTTTGGTTTTCGTCCCGACGGACGGCGGATCCGCGGCGTGGATCCGATTGTTCAGATCACACCCTATCTGATGCCCATGCGGTGTGACGCCCAGGTGTTTCTGTCCCACGAGGTGGACTATGAGCAGCTGACAAGGTATATCGCGTCTCAGAGCGCAAAGGGAGAAAAGATCACCTTCATGCAGATCATCGTCGCTGCCTATGTGCGCACGGTGTCGCAGCATCCGGAAGTGAACCGGTTCATCATGAACAAGCAGTTCTATTCCAGAAACAACTGCACGGTCAGCTTTACCATGCTCAAGGATCCGCAGAACCCGGACCTGGGGGAGACAGCAGTCAAAATCAAGTTTGACCCGACGGACACCCTCTATGATGTCCGGGACCGGATGACCAGTGTGGTGGTGAAAAACAGGGGTGAGGGAAAGAAGAACTTTGCGGACCATCTGGCGGCCTTTGTGCTGGGCGTGCCGGGTCTTGCCACACTGGTGGTGGGTCTCGTGCGTCTGCTGGACCGCTACGGCATCTGCCCCGGAGCGCTTCTGGATGAACTGCCCTTTCACACCGGCATGTTCATCACCAACAATGCATCCATCGGGCTGCATCATGTGAATCATCACATTTACAACTTCGGCAACACCAGCCTGTTTTTCGGCATGGGGCTTCTGGAGCGCAAGGCGGTGGTGGAGGACGGAAAGACCAGGATGAAGCGGTTTCTGCCCATCGGCATTACGGCGGACGAGCGGGTGTGCTCTGGTGCCTACTATGCCGCCTTCTTCAACGACATGCAGCGGTATCTGAAAAATCCGGAGCTTCTGGAGGTGCCGCCGGAGGAAGTGCGCTACGATCCGAGAGCTGAATACCACGTGCCGAAGATTGCAAAGCAGGATGTGAAGGACTGAGCGGCATGCGCCGCCAGGGGAAGGACAGAAGGCAGATGAATACAGCGATCATTGGGCTTGGACTGATCGGGGGCAGTCTTGCGCGGACCATCAAGGTGCACAGGAAGGATACGGTGTACGGTGCTGACCTGAACCAGGACACGATCCGCCAGGCCCTGTTCATGCAGGCCATCGACGGGGAGCTGGACGATGAGAAACTGAAAACATGCGACATGATTCTCGTGGCTCTGTATCCCGAGGATATTATCACCTGGATCACCGGGCACCGGCATCTGTTCCGCGAGGATGCCCTGGTGATCGACTGCGGGGGCGTCAAGCGCAGGATTGTGGATGCCGTCATGCCGCTGGCCGAGGGCCAGGCGTGGCACTATATTGGCGGCCATCCCATGGCGGGAAGAGAGTTTTCGGGCTTTAAATACGCCAAGGATGACCTGTTCGATCGCGCGTCCATGATCCTGACACCCCGGGAGGGGGAGGACCTGTTCCTTCTTCAGCGGGCCAGAGAGTACTTTCTGTCCCTGGGCTTTCGGCGGGTGCAGTTCACGACTCCGGACAAGCATGACGAGATGATCGCCTTCACCTCCCAGCTGGCGCATGTGGTGTCCAGCGCCTACGTGAAATGCCCCCTGGCCCAGGCGCACAGAGGGTTCTCGGCCGGATCCTTTGCGGACATGACGCGGGTGGCAAAGCTTTCCGAGGACATGTGGACAGAACTGTTTTTTGACAACAGGGAAAAGCTTTTGGACGAGGTGGACGGTCTGATTGACCGCCTGGTGCAGTACCGGGACGCGCTGCGGGATGAGGACCGGGAGAGCATGCGCAGCCTCCTCAGGGAGGGCCGGGAGATCAAGGAGAGCCTGGAAGAGTAAGTCCAAACGTGAAGATACACGTATCGCATCAAGTTTCGTGGTGCCTTGAAAGGAGCAGGGGACATTGAATATCAGGGATTTTCGCTATGACGGGTCGCGCAAACTGAACATTCGCCAGGCGCAGACGGATGCCGGCGAGGACAAGGCAAGGAAGCAGGAGCTGGTGCAGCTGACCGAGGAGAACATCGCAAAGGCGGCCCTTCTGCAGGAAAAGCTGTATGCCGAGGGCCGGGAGGGCCTGGTGATCGCCATCCAGGCACGGGATGCCGCCGGCAAGGACAGTCTGATCAAGAAAGTGTTTTCGGGACTCAACCCTGCGGCCCTGGAGGTCCATTCCTTCAAGTCGCCCAACAGCACGGAGCTGAGCCATGATTATCTGTGGCGCCTCCACCAGGCGCTGCCCGCCAGGGGCAAGATCGGGATCTTCAACCGCAGCCAGTATGAGGACGTGCTGGTGGTCAAGGTCCATCACATGGAGAAAGGCTACCGGATGCCGGAGCGGTGCATCGGCGACGACTTTTTTGAGAAGCGATATGCCCAGCTTCGCCACTGGGAGGACTATCTGTATGAGAACGGCTACCGGATGGTGAAGCTCTTCCTCCACGTTTCCAAGGACGTGCAGAAGCAGCGTTTCATCGACCGCATCGAGCGCGACGACAAGCACTGGAAGCTCTCTACGGCCGACATGGTGGAGCGCGCCGCCTGGGATGAGTACGACAGGGCCTATGAGGTGTGCATCAACGCCACGGGCACCCAGCACAGTCCCTGGTACGTGGTCCCCGCGGACACCAAGTGGTACACAAGGTACCTGGTCAGCCAGATTCTTCGGGATACGCTGGAGGATATGAACCCGGCATATCCTGCCCTGGACCCGGAGGAAGCGGTCAGGATTCCCCAGGTCATGGCGCAATTGGAAAATGATTGACGGATCATGGGTGATCTGCTACACTGCAGGCGTTTCGCAGAAAATGCGGACAGAACAACTGGAGGGATCTTTCATGGAAATCACGAAGGACACGACGATGGGCGAAATGCTCCGTTACGATATGGGCATCGCGGCTGTGCTGATGCAGTGCGGCATGCACTGCGTGGGCTGCCCCTCTTCCATCGGCGAATCGCTGGAACTGGCCTGCATGGTGCATGGCCTGGATGTGGACGAAGTGCTGAGCAACATTCAGGAATACCTGGATGAGAGAGCAGCAGAGCTCGTGTAAAACGCGCAAAGAAAAAAGTGCCGGTTTCGGCACTTTTTTCTTTGCGCTGATTTTATAAGCTCGATGCAATGGACCTTGCCACCGCGATGCCTGTGGCGCTGGCCTGCATAAGACCGCGGGTGATACCTGCGCCGTCCCCGATGGTGTACAGTCCATTGATGGATGTCATGAACTGATTGTCCACCAGCAGCTTGCTGGAGTAGAACTTCACCTCTACCCCGTAGAGCAGCGTGTTTTTGCTGTACAGACCGGGTGCCAGGTGATCGAAGGCTCTGAGGGCCTCCACGATGCTGGTCAGGTGCCTGGAGGGCAGCACGAAGGACAGGTCACCCGGGACTGCCGTGGTGAGGGTCGGGATCGTGGTGGACTTGTCAAGGCGGCTCTTGGTGGTGCGCCTGCCCTTTAACAGATCGCCCAGGCGCTGGACCATGATGGGTCCGCCGGTCAGCATGTTGGCCAGCTGCGCGATATACTGACCGTATTCTATGGGCTGATTGAAGGGCTCGGTGAAGTGGGTGGAGACCAGCATGGCGAAGTTGGTATTGCCGGTGCGCAGCTTCTGGTCCTCATAGCTGTGGCCATTCACCACGGCCAGGCCGGATTCATAGTGCTCCTCGGAGACCACGCCGCCGGGGTTCATGCAGAAGGTGCGGACCTTGTTCTCATAGGTGTCAGAGTAGTAGACCAGCTTGGCCTCATACAGGTGGCGTGTCAGGTGATCCATGATGGCGTTTGGCACCTCCACCCGGACGCCGATGTCCACCTCGTTATTCTGGGTCCTAAGGCCCAGCCGTGTGGCTTCCTTTGTCAGCCACTCCGCGCCGCCGCGGCCGGGGGCCGCCACGATGAAATCGGAGAGCGCCACAAAGGGCTCCCCGCCGTTTGTCTGCAGCGAGACGCCCGTCACCCTGCCATTCTCTGTGAGAATGTCGCTGGCGGTGGTCAGTTCGAGGAAAGTGGTGTTGGTCTTGGCGGTCAGATAATCGTGCATGCCGCCCAGCACCAGGGCGGAGTTCTCCGTGCCAAGGTGGCGGACGGGGCAGGGGATCAGGCGGATATTGTAGCGGCTGGCCTCATAGGAGATCTCATCGACCTTCCGGTCGTCCTGGCCGTGCACCTGCACGGGCGCTCCGAACTTCAGGTAGATGTCGTCCGCGTGGCCGATCAGCTCCATGCTCTTCTGGTGGCTCATGTACTCGGAAATATGGCCGCCAACCTCATCGCTGAGGGAGAGCTTGCCGTCCGAGAATGCGCCGGCACCGGCCCAGCCGTGGACGATGCCGCAGGGATCGCAGTGCGCGCAGCGACCGGTGGTGCGGGCGGGACAGGAGCGGTGGGCGATGGAGCGGCCGGTGTCCACGATGAGCACGCGGGCCTCGGGTCTGAGAGCGGTCAGCTCCATGGCGGTAAAGATGCCGGCAGGACCGGCGCCAATGATGATGGCGTCATATCTCTGGGGCTGTGACATAAGGGCAGTCCTCCTTAAGGGTCAGTCGTGGTTTAATACGGATGGGATCCTCTGAAGCAGCCGCCCAAGATGGGCAGCAGGCTGCGGACAGCCTTCCTGCAGCCAGCGGACGATGCAGTGGTGCAGGGCTTCCGTACACATGTCGGAATAGAAGGCTGCGTCCTCCGAGGAGAGGACGGAGAGGGAGAGAAAGCGGGATGCGATGGGGAGCAGGGTATCCCTCAGGCAGGCGCTGAAGGAATTGATGTCTGTATCGCGCAGGGCAGCGCGATAGAACTTCTGATGTTCTTCAAGGAAACTGAGAAGGAGCACCAGCGGGTCTTCATCCGCATGGGAGCGGAGCTCCTGGAAGTAGTCTGTGTAGAATATCCAGCACAGAAGATCGTACTTGTCCCGGAAGTGATAGTAAAAGCTTTTCCGGTTCATACCACACGCGCTGCAGATATCTCCGACCGTGATGCCGGAGATGGGGGAGGTGTCCATGAGAAGCTGAAGTGCTCTGCCGAGTTCGTGCTTCGTCGAGTTGCCTTCGTTCATGTACACTCCTCCTTCCATAAAGCGTGAGCGGCGGGGGAACAGGGGATCAGAGGGCGGAGGTGATCAGCTGCAGCGTCCTTGTGAGCGCACTGAGATCCTCCTGAAGGGAGAGGGGTACCGTTACGGCATACAGCCCCTGATCCGTGCGGATATGCAGGCGGATGGAGGTGGCGTTCTCCATGCGGACAGACTCAAGACCTACGAGGAGCGCGCCTCTTTCCGAGGACAGCACATAGTCCTCCCGTCCGAGAAGGGCGGCGGCCCTGGCGGGATAGATGGAGGTCACCTGGTAGGTGAGCGTATCGTTCCAGGCATAGGTGAGCGTTGCGATCCGACCAAAGCCGTCCTCAAAGGGGGCATCCGAGACGCTTGCGGAAAGAAGACGGTCCGTGCCGCCGGAGAGAACCGGGATGGGGAAAGACTGGATCAGGCCGGTGAGGCCGGACGGGTCCTCCAGCTGGATCGAAGGGGAGGCGGTGAGGAGGGGCTGGGGCACCGTCCCGGCGCCATCTGCCTCGCGGGGCTGGAGGAGGATCACGGTCACATAGGCCACCACAGCGGCGAAGACGACCGTCACGCCAAGGAGCAGAGCGTGAATCACGCGGCGCGGCAAAGAAGCTTTGGTCATGGCATTCCTCCGCGGGAAAAGTACGTGCAGCGCGGCGCTGCAGAAACAAAGACACAGGCAGAAAGCGCCCGTGTCTTGAAGCAGCCAGATTTCCTCAGAATTCGCAGTTCATCGGCGTGCGGGCATAGGGGATGACATCGCGGATGTTGTCCACGCCCGTGAGGTAGATGAGCAGGCGCTCAAAACCCATACCGAAGCCGGCATGCGTGCAGCCGCCGAACTTGCGCAGGTTGAGGTACCAGTACATGGCATCCTTGGAGATGGACAGCTCATCCATGCGCTGCTCGAGGCGGTCATAGCGGGTTTCGCGCTGGCTGCCACCCATCAGCTCACCGGATCCGGGCACCAGAAGATCCACGGCCGCGACGGTCTTTCCGTCGTCATTCTGGTACATGTAGAAGGCCTTGATGTCCTTGGGCCAGTTGTACACGAAGACGGGGGAGTGGAAGTATTCTTCCGTCAGATACTTCTCGTGCTCCTTGGCCGTGTCCTCACCGTACTTCGGCTCAAACTGGAAGCGGTCCTTGACCTCGCGAAGGATGGTGATGGCCTCATCATGGGTGACCCTGGCGCACTTGGAGGAAGAGAGGGCATTCAGCTTTTCAAGAAGCCCGCCGCCGGTAAACTTGTCCAGAAATTCCAGCTCGTCCGGGCACTTTTCCAGGACGGTCTTTACGATGAACTTCAGGAATTCTTCCTCAATATCCATCAGCTGATTGAGGTCACAGAAGGCGATCTCGGGCTCGATCATCCAGAACTCGGCAGCATGCGTCTTGGTGTTGCTGTTTTCTGCGCGGAAGGTGGGCCCGAAGGTGTAGATCCTGGAGAAGGCCATGGCGAAGGTTTCACCCTCCAGCTGGCCAGTCACGGCCAGAGAGGTAGGCTTCCCGAAGAAGTCCTGGGAGGGATCGCCCTGCTTGTCCGGCGGAAGGGTGGTGACGGTGAAGGTGTTGCCGGCGCCCTCTGCATCATTGGAGGTGATCAGAGGCGTATGGACATACACATACCCGCGGTCCTGGAAATAGGTGTGAATGGCCATGGCCGCGACAGAGCGGATACGGAAGACCGCCTGGAAGAGGCGGGTCCTGGGGCGAAGATAGGCGATCTCCCGCAGAAACTCCACGCTGTGACGCTTGGGCTGCAGCGGGTAATCCTCGGGGCAGTCGCCCTCCAGGATGATTTTTCTTGCATTGACCTCCGGCACCGTGGGATCCTTATAGGAGGGCACGACCGTGCCGACCACCGTGATGGCGCTGCCCACATGCAGGGCGGACACGTGCTCAAAATCCTCGATGTTTCCATCATACACGACCTGGGGGTTCTTAAAGCAGGTACCATCGAAAAAGTCGATGAAGCCGATCCCCTTCTGTTTGCGGTGGTTGCGGATCCAGCCCTGCAGGCAGATTTCCTGCCCCTGCAGTTCGCTCAGGCGGTCTTTCAGTTCCAGGGTAGTGATGACTTGCATGAGGATTTCCTCCTTAAATAGAAGCAGAACACATTCAGGCGCGATCAGGGCGCAGAGAAATTGCTCTGATGAATTGTGCTATACGATCGGCAGAAGCCGAAAAACATACTCAGATGGTACGCGCATCGCGGCACCAAACCGCTTCATCATTATACAGAATCACTTTTTCCCGTCAAGGTAACAGGCAAAGCGGCCAGGGGCACATGGGAAAGAATGGGGTGGCTCGAAAAAATCAAGATTGCTCAGCAGTTTTTCCCTCCATCTTCGTCAAATAGGGTGAAAGGAGTTGGAACTGTGCCCAAGGAAAGCCGATTGGACAGCCGGGCAGTCATTGACCGGCTCATGGAGCAGTACGGCAGCAGCCTTCTGAGAATGAGTGCGCTTTACCTCAAGGACGCGGATCTTGCACAGGACGCTGTGCAGGAAACATTCCTCAAGGCATACCGGCATATGCATGATTATCGGGGCGAAAGCTCAGAAAAGACCTGGCTCACCAGTATCTGCATCAATACATGCAGGGACATGCTGAGAAGTGCGTGGTTTCGCCACCAAAGCCGGATGGACTTCGATACGCTGCCAGAACGACCTGCCGATTTCACCTTTCCGGATGACACGGTGCTCAGCGAGGTCATGCGCCTGAGCGCAAAATACCGTGAGGTCGTTCTCCTCAGGTACTATGAGGGACTGAAACTCAAGGAGGTCGCAAGTGCACTGCGCCTGTCTGAGGGGAAAGTGAGGTCGCGCCTGAAAAAAGCGGAGGATATTTTGCGCGAAAGGCTGAAGGAGTGGTATTTCGATGAAGCAACATGAATTTCAGAAGCTCGTTGACCAGAACCTTTCCGGGCTTCAGTGGGATGAGCAAAAGCGCCAGAGGGTGCTGGACGCCATCTGTGAGGAGGAAAGACCTGTGAAAAAGATTTCTGCAACCGCCCTGCTCTTTGCTGCGATTCTGTGCCTGACCGTCAGTGCGCTGGCGGGGGGACTGATGTTCTCAGGCAGGGTGGACCGGGAAAAACTGGCAGAGGAGGCACTGCAAAAGGCATACGGCATCACCCAGCCCATGCTGAGCTACTTTGCCGTCACCGAAGAGGAGAAAGCGGACGGGATGACGGTGGTGACATACGAGGGGCTTGATGAACTCGGGTATGTGCTCGGCACATATACCGTCACCGTCAAAGGACACAGCGCAGAGGCGAAATGGAGCCGGGACGGAGAGGACACCACCGGCGGCCTGGACGCCGATGCATGGGGAAGAGAACAGCTGGAGGAAATGCTGCTCATATCCAGGGCGGAGCATGAGGTGAAATCCTACTATGAGAAGGCCGGTGCCATCAACGAAAAGCACGGACTGACTGGGAAAGAGATGCCCGGGACGCCCGTGGAAACGGAGGAGGAATCTGCGGTGCGCCATGCGAAGGAGGCAGCCGATGTCCGGGCACGGCAGAAGCTTTCCGATGAGGAGATCAAAGCCCTTGCCCGCGAGGCACTTGTGCTGCATTACCAGCTGACGGAAGGGCAGGAAAAGCTGCTTCGGACGGAGGAGGACATGAACATGCTGCGGTTCGTGGGTGATCAGCCCTGCATGGACGTCTTTTTCTTCCTTCTGCAGGATGCGGGCACAGATCCGGATGTCTGGCCCGAGTGGACGGAGAAGGACGGGCAGTACTGGGTCTCAGTCAATGTGGAAAGTGGTGTGATTGAAAAGCTGCTCTACGATTCCGGACTCAACGGAAACGGCTGATAGAATTCAGGGCCATCGCGCTTATGGTGCGGTGGCCTTTTTGACGTATGCGGGCGTTTTACAGGAAAATCCTGGCGACATGTTGAAATTCTAAGGCCAACTTCGTCTAATCGGTGAACGGGACAGAAAGTCCCGGCAAACGCCCACACGGGCGGACGCAGGGGCGACTGCCCTGCATGGAGGAGGTGGGGAGACACATGGAAACTGTCAAGGGCCCTGACAGCAAGGAAGAGAGAATCGAACACATGGTGCTCCGGTACCAGCTTCCACTGCTCAGACTCTGTTATGCATACCTGCATGATGAGGAACTGGCGAAGGATGCGGTGCAGGAGACGATGATCAAGGCATACAGGAATCTGGATTCCTTCGGGGAGAAAGCGTCAGAGAAGACCTGGCTCAGCCGGATTGCGATCAACACATGCAAGGACATGCGGCGGGCAGGATGGTTCCGGCATGTGGACCGGACCATCACACTGGACATGATTCCGGAACCCATGTCTTCAGCGGAGCCGGAGGACGAAACGCTGACGCTTGAAATCATGAAACTGCCGACAAAGCTGAAGGAAGTCGCACTGCTGTGCTGGTTTCAGGGAATGACCTACAGCGAGGCGGCCGAAACCCTCGGGATCAGCCTTCAGGCCGTCGGCAGCCGTTTGAACCGCGCAAGACAGAAACTGCGATTTGTGATGGAAGGAAGTGAAGGTCATGACCCTGCATGAGGAACAGGAAAAAGTACAGAAGGCAATGAACTCCACCCTCTCCGGTCTGCAGGAGGATCCATGGCTCACGCAGCGGGTGCTTGCAAATGCGAAAGGGGAAGAAACTGTGAAGAGAAAGATATCTTTGGCGCTCGTACTGAGCATGCTCGCGGTCCTGGCCGCGATGGGGACGGCATATGCGCTGTTTTCCTCCCAGGCGGCAGAATTTTTCGCTCAGCACTGGGGCCATGATTATGGCGCGTGGCTCCAGGGCGGAAAGATCGCCCAGATCGGGGAGAGCGTGACGCTTGGCAGCGTGGAATTTACGCTGGACGAGGTCGTCTACCGAGACAGGAACATCTATGCCGTAGGCACAGCCCGTGCTGCAAATGAGAAGGATGTGCTGCTGCCCATGGACCTCGTGGACGGCTGGGAGATGGAAGAAGTGACAAAGGGCGATGAGGCCCAGGCACTGATGCGAAAGGCCCGAGAAACGGGCGGCAGGATGCTGTCCATCGACTGCATTCCGGAAAGAATCGGCGTGGATCACGGCTCCATGATGAATGTCGGGGATGTGGGTCTGTACAATCAGCGCAATGCGGACGGGAGTCTCACCTTCTCCTTTGAGACGGGCGGGTATGCGCTGGAGGACGGGACGACCTATCAGATGGAAATCTACATCGATGTGGATGAATGGACGGAAGATGGCATGGTTCGGGATGATCCAGTGGAGGCGCAGACATGGACGGTGAGCTTCCAGCCGGTCATCCAGATGGAAACTGAGATCCCGGAGGAGACCGCGCAGGTGAACCCGGAGGAGGTGCAGAAGACAGGCTACGAGGTCCTGGTACCGGAATTCTACAGGGAGAACGGGACCATGCCCGTCTATCAGGCGAGGGAGAGCAGCTTTAAGGATATGGTACAGCCGGAGTGGTTTAACCTCAGCGGCATTGCACAGGAAGAGCAGGCGAAAAACAGCGCCAGGTGGATCTTCCAGGATCATGCGGAGCTCGACTGCGGCAGTGAGTCGATCTTCTACTATGAATACACAGGCGATCTGTTCGATTACAACTGGAAAGAGCGGGAAAATGACAATCCCGATATCGAGCCGATGATGCTGCCAAAGCAGGCGCTTTCCCAGAGCATCGCGCACATGGCATCTCAGGTTCACGTGGGTGATGCAGAATTTACAAAGGGCATATCCTTTGAGCATGACCATCTGGAACTGCTCTCTTTGGAGGATGCGGAGCACAGCGCAGAAGAACTCTTTGAAAAGCTGGGGCTGCAGGGCTATGAGCTGGCCTGGAAGCTGGACATGTCCCTGGAGCGCATTCGCACCCTCGGGGAAGCCTACAACCGTTTCTGGTTTGAGGGAGGCGGAGGATACAGCAATGCTCCGCGACAGGACTACACTGCCGCGACGGCGGAGGACGAAGGATATTTCCTCGCCTACACCCCACTTGGCGTAGATCAGATCAGTGATGGACGCCACAGGATCGACCTGTTTGTCTCACACCGTGGCATCGTCTATGCCAGCATCGTCAGCACCTATGCACGGGGTGAGGAAGTGGATACCCCGAAGGCGCTGATTTCTCCGGAGGACGCAGTCACCCGGCTGTACGCTGAGGCCGCCAGATCCCGGTATGGGACCAGGGTCCAGTCCATCGAGCGGGTTGCACTGACCTATGGGGCTGTACGCGCCGAACAAAAGCAGGATGGCATGGTGTTTGTGCCTGTCTGGCAGATCCTGTTCAGGGAAGACGGAGCCGAACACACCAGCTGGGCCGAATTCAATGCGGTCAATGGGACGCTGATCAATGCAATCTTCCGCTGATGCGGATATCGTTTCAAAGGGTGGCAACCAATACGGCTGTCACCCTTTTTCCGGCATCAATTCAAGTCCTGAATATCGATCTCTATCACAGGAGCATCAGGACATCCCTGGTGAATCTCACATCCATCTCTGGCCCACGCATACACGGGCAGGAGCTGGAGATACAGTTTGTTCCCGGTCAGAGCGTTCATATGCAGGGCAAAGGCAGTTACTGTCATCAGCAGCAGAACGAAGGACAGGATCATCACAAGTGAGAGTTTCCCGGATTTCCCCTTTGTTGTTTCCCTGGATGCATAGATGACCAGCCGTGCTAGGTATGGATTGCCCTTCATGCCGGACATGGTTCTGTTCAGCGCGGATCTGATACGCGCATCTTCCATGCTTTCTGTCATGACAGATCACATCCTTTCTCCTGCAGATCTTTTCAGAGCTTCTCTCTGGCGCGTTTTCATCTGCTGCTGACAGCCTGCTGTGTGATGCCCAAAGATGCAGCAGCCTCATAGGTGGTCATTCCCTCAAAGCTGCACAGGAGAATGACTTCACGGAGCCTGAGTGGCAATGCCATGAGGGATTCCATGATTTCCCTGTCGCCCTCTTCCGTCTGCATCGTCTGCTCCGGCAGGTGACTCAGATCCACGCATCTGTCAACAAAACGAAACCAGCGGCTGTGAAGCATGTCCCGGCAGGTGTTCATGACAATCCGGAAGATCCAGGTCTTTTCGCTGCTGTGTTTCTGAAACGAGTCCAGATGCTGATACACCTTGATAAACGTCTCCTGCACCGCGTCTTTGTCGAGATTTTTGTCACGAAGAAACGTGAAGCAGACCTTTAAAAGACTGACCTGATACCTGTCAACAAGCGCTTCCAGCTGTTCATCCCTGTGGTTTTCCGGGTCCCTGGCTTCTGCCGTATTTATCGGCGATCGCCTCCCTTCACGAAAACAGACGAATATTCTCCCAGGCT
The DNA here is from genome assembly GCA_017460395.1 of Clostridia bacterium. Lineage (GTDB taxonomy): Bacteria > Bacillota > Clostridia > Christensenellales > Aristaeellaceae > UBA2943. The sequence goes on from JAFUBA010000167.1 coordinate 74,231, forward strand.
GACAGCATCCGATGATCACATTTTTTGGGGCTTTCATGTGGAAGTGTTGATCTGCCGTCCGGACATGCGTGGATCCCAAATCGATCACGTGTGGTATACTTGAGAAAAACTTTTGCCCCGGAAAACCTCACGCCTCTTTCGTTCGTCTGATGGGTGGAACCAGCAAAAAGCGCTGTGCTGGCGATTCTCTCCGGCGGGCGGACGCGCAACGCGGAGAAAAGATGACTCGGTGTCAAACAATGTTCTGCGAGCATTGGACACCTGCATGTGGGAAGTTCTGAGGCAGAGCTTCACTCTGCAAGAACTTCTGCAAAAGGGGGAACGATGTCGTGGATGCTGAAATGTTTGCGTCACAGGCCCGGAGGATTGAGAAGCTGTTATACCGAATCGCCCGATCCTACCTGAACGATGATCAGGAGGCGGAGGATGCGGTACAGGATGCATTGATCAGAGCCTGGGAGAAGAGGAACACGCTGAGGGACTTGAACCAGTTCAAGCCATGGATGACCCGAATCCTCTCCAACCGGTGCAAGGATATACTGCGTAAGCGCAGAAGATGGAGCTTTTATCCGCTGGAGGAAGACACCGTTCAGGTAGAGCTGCCGGAGACGGAAAACGCGGTGATGGAATCTATGAAAAAACTGAGACCGGAACTGCGTATTGTCATGACGCTTCACTATGTGGATGGATATTCCATTCAGGAAATGGCGGATGCTCTGGGCATTCCCACGGGCACCGTGAAAACCAGAATGCGAAGTGCACGAAAACAGCTCAGCAGGACACTCCTCATTGATTGGGAGGAAATTGTATGAACAGCAGGGAATTCAAAGAAAAACTGACATCTGTGACCCCTGACATCCCGGAGCATTTTCATCTTCGGACGGAAAGAACTCTGGAGAACATTGTCTTACAGGAGGCTCAGATGAAAGAATCAACCAGGAAAGCAATCCGTACAGCGGGCCGCTATTCTACCCGCACCGTGATTCTGGCAGCTGCGCTTGCAGTCATGGTCTGCGCAGTCGCCCTGGCGGCAACCCAATGGCACGTGTTCGACAGCCTCTCCTTTATGCTGGGAACCACACCGCCCCCGGCGGCAGATTCCCTGATGCAGAGGAATCTCTATCAGGACACGGTCAATCATGTGGAGATCACTGTCAGGGAAGCCGGCTATGACGGACGCACGCTGCTTCTGGAATACAGCTATCGGATGCTGGATGTGGATACACCCTATGGGGTGACGGCAGGGGAGCTTTTCGGAGAGGACCTGCCGGAGGGGCTCACCGCGGATATGTATGTGGAAGCGCTCAAGGGCGATGCGCAGAGCGATCTGCAGGCACACCAGGTCGGCTGGTGGATTGATAATTTCTGGATTAACGGAAAGGCAGTGGACATGCCCAACAATTCCGGCGCAGTGGTGACCGGGAGCGGCGTCCCGGGTGAAATCATTCACACCGAATACTGGCGGCTGGATAATGAGGGCTTTTCTCTGAACGGGCCGGTGCAGATCAGCCTGCCCATCGGGGAAAGGCAGAATTTGGCGGACTACAGCAAAAAGAATCATCCGGAAAAGTATGATGCGGATGGCTCGCTGAAGCTTCCGGAAAAGGGCATCGTGACCTTTACCTATGATGCAAAGGATATCCTGTCTCAGGTGAACATCATCCATCCCGAGGAAGAAAAGGTGCTGCCGGATGTCACTGCGAAGGTATCGGAAGCAGCCTTCTCTCCCCTCATGACCTATATTACCCTGGACCTGAAGGTGAATCCGGATGCTCTGGCTGCCTTTATCGCGGAAAACGGCGAAGGAGCGAAGAATGAAGCGGGCGAAGTGATGTGGCCCTATGGCGGTATGGATGTGTTCCAGGATTGGGTCTGCAGCCTGGAGCTGGTGGACGGACAGGGCAAGCTGGTGTTCCCGGGACATGCCGGCCAGAATGGCTATGGTAACGAATGGGCGGAATTCCTCTATCCCTATTTGGAAACCATTCCCTCCGAACTGTATCTGGCTCCCATTGAGGGAGGCGTAGCGGATATGACGCAGGCAATTGTGGTGAAGAGTGCGAAATAAATGATACTGCTGGGGCACGGGCCTGTTCCTGTGCTCCACATTTTTTGGGAGGATCAGATGAGAAACATGCTGACCATGCTTTTGCTGATGTGTCTGTATTTCCCGCTTGTGGCTTGTGCAGATACGTTCTCGCTGGCAGAACTAAAAGAAGCGTATGACGGACAGCGATGGCAGAGAGATTATTGGACCGTGCGACAGGAGAACGTCCATGTGGATGTAGAGATCGCGTTGCCAGATGCATCTTCCATCCACGTGCTGGAGGCTGCATATATGCAGGAGGGATATGACACGTCAAGCGTGCGGGAGGGTGAGACAATCGCAAACAGTCTCCCTGGCAGCTTTACATGTACCTGGCCTGGGACAGCCAGCAGGAAAGCAATGCAGAAGCAGGCTCAGAAGATGGGTCTGCATGAAGTGTATGCCGAGCCGGCGCCCTTGGTTCTCCACTTCGGCAGGTTTGACCTGAATACGGCCTATTCCGTCAATCAGCCCATGACGGTTCAGGACGCGTGGGATCAGATGCAGGAAACAGCGAATCGTTTTTTCCTCGGAGAGGATATTCAGTTGATGCCTCATCTCGTTCATGCGCATGTGAATCCGGGCAGGTATAAACTCACAAACTCCGGCGATGCTGCTCTGGTGCAGGAGATTCCGGATTTTAAAGGTGTTCTGTTTGTTGAGTTTGACCAGTGTATAGGGGGCGTGCCCGTGCTCGATCCAGATATGGGAGGCAGCTTAAGCGGATGGGGCATATTCCGGAGCCTGGCAGATTACGGGGTTGACACGTGCGATTACCATATGGCGTTTCAGCTTCTGTCCGATTTCAGAGAAGAAGAACGGGATGTCCGGCTTTGCGATCCCGGCATCGTGATCCATGCAGCAGAGCAGCTGATTCAGGAGGGTAAGCTCCGCTCGGTATATTGTCTTCGCCTGGGCTATGTCGCCATTTCCGAAAGGAGAGGACAGGCAAAGCTGAAACCTGCATGGATCATCGAGGGAGAGCTGTTTGAGAAGGCCGAATCGGCTCCAAAGAATCATAGGACAATCCTTTCGGTGGGAAGCCAGGAGGAGACAAAAATCGTGTTTGACGCACAGACGGGTGAACTGATGGAAACCCGGAGAATGTCGTATCAGTAATCTCACAGATGGAGGATCAAAGATGAAAAAGCGACTGGCAGCACTGATCATCGTGCTGATGATCCTGAGCCCCTCTGTTCTCAGGGCGGAGCAGAAGTATTGCACGATCGGTGAACTGCACGATCTGATCGAAGAAGAATATCCAGACGGATGGCAGGAAAGCATTCAAACCAAATGGCGTACAGTGGAAATCAACACGCCTGTGATCGTGCCGGATACAGACAAGATGCCGATTCTTTTCCTGCGTCAAGTGAAGGAGAATGAAATTGATGTCTCCCTGCTGCCTGGGGAGGGCTGGACGTCGGATAGCGGAATAAGGATCTCTGCTTCCCGGGCTTCCGATCCATCCAAGCCGAACTTCGATCGGATGAAGATAGAGTCCAATCATTACTATGCGCCGGTGAATATGGAGATGCGGCTGGAGGATTTTGAGGGGAAAACGCTTCGGGAACTGGCCCAGGAGATCATGGATGCTCTGGAATGTGTGAACCAGGGGGAGAGTGGTTTTGATGTGGAGCATCCCTTCGATGTGATGGTCAATGTGGCCACGGACCCGAAGACGAAGAAATCCCAGGAATGCTATGTGAGCTATCTGGCTTATCAAACAGTGGCGGATATCCCGCTGTTCTGGCATATGAGCTCTTACCTGAACTATGACCTGCCCGTCTGGAAGGAGCGAATTCCCTTGGTGAATCTCCTGATGGGGATGAACGCGTACAATGGTATGCGCTTCATGTACTGCCCGCTTCAGTCGAAAACAATAGAAGAAGATGTTCCGCTGGCTGACTTTTCCCAGGTGCAAAATGTCCTGCGAAAAGAAGTGGAAGCCGGACATATTCGGAAGATTCTTGAGATACGGCTTGGCTATACTGCGGTAGATGTAAAGGATGATCCGGAGGGCTATACTGGCGCTACCCGGCCTATCTGGCATGTGGAAGCCTGGTGGTGCAAAAACGGAAAAGCTAAAATGGTGGAGGATGATCCGGATTATCCGACCAACGATCATGGCAAGCTGGAATATGCCAAAATCGCCATTGATGCGCAGACGGGAGAAATCCTCAGTATCGTGGGGGATGCCGCGCCGAAGCAGAAGACCAAGGGTATAGAACAATATCAGGGATATATCGGTTGGGAGCGATGAAATACAGATCGGCTGTGGAGGGCATGTATTTTCCCTGAGAATGGAAAGCGCCTGGTTTTGCAAAATGCCGGGCCGTTTCTCATCTCCCCACAAGCGGAGAAATAGCCGGCGCTCAGCGGATGCATGGGCGCCGGCTTGATAAGGATTTCGGTATGGATGTTTACATTTCTTTGAGTGCAGGAGATTCGGGAAGGCTGGTAGAATAATGGGCAGGAGCTCCTGCTCAACAATTTGTCATATCCGGAGGGGACAAAATGCGATTTGAGAATGCCTACTTTATTATCGGAACAGCCTATTCCGGAAAATCGACGATGGTCAGGCTGCTTGCTGAAAAATACAATGGAATCCACTGTGAGGAAAACTATCATGACAGGTTTTTCCCGGACCTGAACGGGGAGGAGTATCCCTGCATAACGTACACCCGTGAGCTGAAAGACTGGCATGACTTCATCCGAAGAAGCCCCGAGGAATACGAAGCGTGGATGGATGGCGTCGCCAAAGAATGCGAGAAACTGGAGCTTGAAATTCTCAAAGACCTGGCGCAGCAGGGAAAGCCGATTTTCGTTGATACAAACATTTCCCCGGCAACACTGAAGCAGGTTGCTGCGCCTGATCATGTTCTGGTGATGCTTGCAGATCCGCAGATCTCCGTAAGACGTTTTTTCGAAAGACCCGACAGGGAGAAACAGTTTTTATACCGCTTGATCATGGAAGAACCTGAACCGGAAAAAGCAATGGAGAATTTTCGCCGTGGTCTTGAGAGGATCAATTCACAAAAACGGTATGACAGCTTCATGAATTCTGGCTTTCCTGTGATTGTCAGGGATGAAAGCAGAAGCATCGAACAGACTTTGGAGATGGTTGAAACTGTATTCGGGTTACTATGATTTCGTGCTTTTATTTACCGCTTTTGGGTGGATGTGCTGGTGGACAGGAATTGCAGGCCGAAGAGAACTCTTCACTGTTCTCTCCCAACCTGGGAACAGTTCCTCTTTGTGGCTATTTTCAGCAGGAAGCACGATAGCCAACAGATTTGGAACCCAACCAGTGCGGGCGCAGAGGGTTGAGATGCTAAGGCATCACAGTACTTAGCCACTTTTTCTCCCTCTCAAACATTCGAAGCGGCCAATCAGATTTGTAGTCTCTCTCTTTATACCCACAATATCTGACTGCCACGAAAAAACCTCGAAAGCTTTGAACCTCCGAGGGTGGGCGATGGAGCCAAGGGTGCCGTTCGACTATCACGAATCACGGTTTTATTGTAGAGAACCTCAATTGGGAGAGCTGATTTTTTCCAGCCACTCACGGAGTTCAGTTGTGCTCACGATGATTTTGTTGCCATCATCCGTTGTGGGCAAGCTATCCAACCAGGCCATCAACTGCTCGTCTGAGTCCCCAAAGCTGAATTCTACTTCCTCTGAGGCATCAGCGATCGGTTCACCTTCTGTCCAGACGGTTACATAGTTTTCTGGAGTGCCCTGACGAATCTCATGGATTGATGGATTGTCATCAGTGCTGAAGACAAATCGCACCACATTTGTCGGGCTGTTTTGATCGCCTGTATCGCGATTGGCGTTTATGGGTGCTGCTGAACAATACACGTAATATACGTTCTGGCCATCCTCCGGCACCACTTTGTAATGCACTGTTCTATCGAAGTGAATTCTGGATTCATCTGATGAGACAACGATGCTTCCATTCTTCAGGCGAGAAAGGCTCAAAGCATATAATGAGTTGTTAACTGGTACTGTATGCTGATGAAACAATTCATCATAAGCAAAGATACCTGCGAATGCCGCAGCCATGCATATAAAGGCCGCGAGGCAGATAGACAGGATACGACGCCTCAAACGTTTTTTTCTCACATTCATGAGCGCATCAACAAATTTCTGCTGTTCGTACTCATATTCCGTGCGGACAGCCTTGGGCAAATCAGCCTTCATGGCTTCATATTTCTTTCTGCAATCCTCACAGACAGAGATATGTGTTTCAACCAATTCGCGGCTTTCATCGCTGGCTACCCGATCAATGACAAGAGGGATCAGATCCTGCACAACGTTGCATTCATTTTTCTTCATTTACGTTCTCCTTCATGGCGTCCTGCAGTTGTTGCCTGGCACGATAGTAGGTGACTCGAGACCATGATTCACTTTTGCCAAAGAGATCGGCAATTTGAGCATGTGTCAGGTCACAAAAAGTTTTGAGAGTGAACACCTCGCGGTATGGCTCATCCAGTAAATGCAGCATTCGATGGGCAATCATGATCTGATCCTGCCTGTGGATTCTTTCCGTGAAGTCTTCTTCTGCCAAACGGTCTTCAAACACATTTGGTGCGTTTTCTTGTTTTCTGACCGCGTCCAGATACAGGTGTTTAGCAATACTGCAGAGCCAAGTGCTCAGGCTGCTTCGCCCGTCGAAACGATTGATGCTCTTGATCGCCTGATAGAATGTTTCCTGAGTCAACTCCTCTGCCAATTCAGCATTTCCACTGATGCGAATCAGGAAAGCTTTCACGGTTCCGCTGTACTCACGGTATATGCTGTCCATGTCTGTCGTTGAGTCCACCTCCTTCCAACAGTATTGAAAGCAGCTTTCATTATGTTAGTCGTATGCAAGGACAAAACGTTACAACTCTTATCCGGGAAAGTGACATCCGAAGAATTCAGAGATGTCCTCTGTCTCCGTCTTTATTTTCATGGTGTCCGGCTGCAAAAAAACTCGGTATCTATAAAGTCATCCTATCAAAGGACAACCAGAAGCGTACCAAAACCAGGGGATGTCGGCAAGTGAGACATCCCCTGGTTTCATGATGCGATCTTTTATGTAGCACCTTTAGACCTCTTTTTTGTAGAACGTGAT
>JAFUBA010000168.1 GCA_017460395.1 Clostridia bacterium
ATGCGGGCATGGACGGTTCCGAGACCGAAAGGTTCTTCCTGGCGGCGGTGCTGCGTCTCATGGTCGATCTCGATGGAACCTATGAGGTCCGGATCGGCCCGGAGACCGGATGCGGCCGCTGCGATGTGGTGATGCTTCCTGCATCTTCCCCGGACCCTGCCGTCATCCTGGCGTTCAGGACGGTGGCTGCGGGCGAGGAGATCATGGAGGACACAGCAATAAAGGCACTTCGTGAGACCCGGGACCTTCTAAAGGACGGTCAGACGGCGGGAAGCGCCTTCCGATATGGCCTTGTGTTCCGGGGGAAGGAATGCCTGATCCGGAAAGGCTGAAAAAGGGCCCTGCGGGCAAAATGTCCGCAGGGCCTGCTTTCTTCGCATGGATGGAGCGCTTCAGATGGCATCCGGTCCTGCAAAGGATGCGCGGAGCTGCGAGAGGAACCGCTCCGCGATGGGTGAGAAGGTCTGGTATCGCTTCCAGATGAGATACAGATCCGTCTCGAGCCTCGGTGCCAGGGGCCGGAAGACGAGCCCGCTCCCGGGCGATGTGTCGATGAGACGATCAAAGGTCAGAAGGTAGCCGAGATGTTCCCTGGCAAACAGGGATGCGTTGTAGGACAGGCGGAAGGAACCCTCCAGACGCAGCCGCGGCATGACTTCGCCTGCCCAGCGGGGAATGTCACTCTCCCAGCTCTGCTCCGAACAGAAGAGGGGGAGGCCCGGGAGGTCATCCGGGCGGATGGAGGCTTTCCCGGCGAGCAGATCATCCTCCGGGAAGACCAGCCCCCAGACGTCCGGCTCCGGGAAGCGGAGGGACTCGTACTTTGTGTGGTCCGGGATCCCGGCCAGAACGGCGAAGTCGAGAAGCCCTCTGTCCAGCTTCTCCGCCACCTGCTCCGTGTCCCCGCTGGTGATATGGTAGCGCACGCCCGGGTACGTCTTCTTGAACACATGAATCTCCCGGGCCAGAACACTGATCTGGTATGACTCCGCGAGGCCGAAGTACAGATCACCCCCGGTGATGTCGTCAAGGTTCACGAACTCCTTCTGGATGCGGTCCGCCATGCTGACCAGGTCCTCGGCGCGGTTTCGCAGCAGCATGCCCTCCTCGGTCAGGCGGATGGAGAAGCTGTGGCGGGTGAAGAGCTTCTTCTCCAGCTCGTCCTCCAGCTGCCTGAGGGCCTTGGACAGCGTGGGCTGCGAGACGTGGAGCTGCTCGGCTGCCCGGGTCATGTTTTCCTCCCGCGCCACGGCGAGAAAGTATCTGAGCGTCCGGATTTCCATGGAGATCCCCCTTGATACACGTGATATGCACAAAAAGAATATCATGATATGAAGTATAACCATTAGCGTGCAGCGGGACAAGCGTGTATCATGGAGATGCGAAAGGGCAGAAATCCTTTCTTTGGGAGGAGGGGCAGCTTGATGGAGACGGACAGGCTCATGCAGGGGCTCAGGGATGCCGGTTGCCCTGAGAAGGAGGCCAGGGACATCTGCCTTCTGAGAGACAACGGTGCAGACGCGCAGATGCTGCATGCGATGAAAAAGCAGCGGTGTATCCTGGTAGACGAAATGCACCTGAGCCAGAGAAGAGTCGATCACATGGATCTTCTGATCCGCGCCCAGGAGGCGCGGATAAAGCGATAAGGAGGACAAGAACATGTACTACAGAAGCTTTCAGGGCCTGAAGCTCTCAGCCCTTGGGTTTGGCGCGATGCGCCTGCCCGTGGTGGACGGGGACGACAGCCGCATCGACGAGGAGGCCGCGCTGCAGATGGTGGATGCGGCCATGAAGGGCGGCATCAACTACTTTGACACCGCCTGGGGCTATCACGGGGAGCAGTCGGAGCTGGTCATGGGGAAGGCGCTTTCCCGCTATGACAGGGACAGCTTCCATGTGGCCACCAAGTTCCCGGGATATGATGCTGCCAACTGGGGGAAGGTGAAGGAGATTTTCTCGAGGCAGCTGGAAAAGCTGCAGGTGGAGTACTTCGACTTTTACCTCTTCCACAATGTGTGCGAGATGAACATCGACGCCTATCTGGACGACGAAACATACGGCATCTACAGCTACCTGATCGAGGAGAAGCGTCGGGGGCGAATCCGTCACCTCGGCTTTTCCTGCCACGGGGAGATGGATGTGCTGAAGCGCTTTCTGGATGCCTACGGGAAGGACATGGAGTTCTGCCAGCTGCAGCTGAACTACCTGGACTGGAGTTTCCAGCACGGCAGGGAAAAGGTGGAGCTGCTCCGGGAGTGGGGGATCCCTGTATGGGTCATGGAGCCGCTTCGGGGTGGAAAACTGGCGCACCTGGATGCAAACCATGAGGAGGTCCTGCATGCCCTCCGGCCGGAGGAGGACACGGCGGCCTGGGCGTTCCGCTTCCTGCAGAGCATCCCCTCCGTCACCATGATCCTCTCGGGCATGTCCGACATGGAGCAGCTGGAGAAGAACCTCAAAACCTTTGACATGGAAAAACCGCTCAATGGACATGAGATGCAGGAGCTCCTCGGCATTGCGGACAGGATGCTCTCCCGCGGTACCGTGCCATGCACCGCGTGCCACTACTGTGTGAGCCACTGTCCCATGGGCCTGGATATCCCGCATCTTCTGTCCCTGTACAATGAGCACGCCTACACGGGCGGCGGCTTCATCGCCCCGATGGCCCTGAGCGCGCTGCCGGAGGAAAAGCGGCCGCAGGCCTGCCTTCAGTGCCGCAGCTGCGAGCAGGTCTGCCCGCAGAGGATCAGGATCTCCGAGGTCCTTCAGGACTTCTCCGGGAGGCTTGGATGAAAGGGATGAAACATATGAAGAAAGCAGTCGGCATGCTTTTTGTGATGATCATGCTGCTCGCAGCCGCGAGTGCCTCGCGCGCAGAAAAACTTGTGGCGTACTTTTCGGCCACAGGAAACACGGCGCAGGTCGCGACGATGGCGGCGGAGCTGCTCGGTGCGGACCTCTTTGAAATCAGGGCAAAGGAGCCCTACACCGAGGCGGATCTTGCCTACTATACCGGCGGGCGGTGCGACCGTGAGCAGGAGGACCCGTCCGTTCGCCCTGAGATGGAGGGAATGCCGGAGGATCTCGAGCGCTACGACACCATCCTGATCGGCTATCCCATATGGCATGGTCAGGCGCCTCGGATCATCTCCACCTTCCTTGAGAGCGGGGACTTTGAGGGAAAGACGCTGGCGGCATTCTGCACCTCCGCATCGAGCCCCATAGGCCACAGCGCCGAGGACCTGCATGCACTGGTGCCAGATACCGTCACCTGGCTCAGCGGACGGCGCTTTCCGGGGAAAGCAGACGGGAGCAGCATACAGGCGTGGATGGACAGCGAAATTCTGCCATACCTGGAGGCAGAAAGCGAAGAAAACGAAGAGGGGGAGGACAACATGCAGGGTGAAACGCTGAAGCTGTGGATCGGGAACACGGAGGTTCAGGTAGAGTGGGAGGACAACGCGGCCGTCGAGGCCCTGACGGCACTGGCCCGGAACGGGGGGCACACGGTCAGCATGTCCCGGTACGGCGGCTTTGAGCAGGTGGGACACCTGGGACAGAACCTTCCCCGGGAGGACGAACAGACCACCACGGCGGCCGGGGATATTGTGCTGTACTCGGGCGATCAGATCGTCATCTTCTACGGCACCAACGCGTGGGCGTACACGAGGCTTGGGCATATCACGGACAGAACGCCCGAGGAGATGCGGGAGCTGCTTGGCGGCGGGGATGTCACGGTGACACTTCGCGCAGAATAAGCCGGAACGCAAAACGCGCTGGCATGTGAGGCAGCACGTTTCAGCCAGCATCATTCCACACTGCCCCTCAGAGTCTTCTCGTGCAGGCTGCGCCGGTCATGTCCTGTGTCCTCCGTGGCCTTAAAAAGGTGTGCATAAAGGCCAGCTCGGTTCTATGCTTCGGGGACAATGGGCTGTGCTCTGGTCGTAAGGTATCCCCTTCGGCATCGTGAAGACGCCGCATACGGATCGGCCTGGCTGCTTCAGTTCTCTGCCTCTTCCGTTCGGTGCTCATTTCCCTACGGGTACAGCTGGGCCGGCGCGCTCATGAGGAGCAGCACGAATCGGTCAGCGCACATTTGACCTTGGGCGGGATCTCAGGATACATCCCGCGGTGAACGAGGTCATTTGACTATGGCGCCTACAGATGCTGGCTGAGGCGTGTGTCGGCAATCTGTCCGAGATAACGCTTCTTATGGAAGCGCAAGGGATACTACTCCATGAGACAGTACAGGGCAAAGGGCTTGCATTTTTCCGGAAATCGGGGAGAGCATGCAACTGCAGCCGGTCGGCAGAAATAGCGTTCTCATTACGCTTTTTGTCCAGTGCTTACCCCCCCCTGGTAAGCGCTTCAGGCGGGTGCTTGTCCGTGTTCGGGCGACGTGATATGGTTAGAGGGCCGGAGAGGCAAATGTATTTTCAGGAGGAAACGAACATGAAAAAGGATCTTGGTGTCCTGCAGGCAGTCTATCCCATGCCTGTCCTGATGGTGGCGGCCTGGGATGAGCAAGGGAAGGTCAATGTCATGAACGCTGCGTGGGGCATGATCTGTGCGATGGACAAGATTGCACTGTTCATCGACGAGGAACACAAAACAACGCAGAATATTCTGAAGGCAAAGGCGTTCACGGTGGCACTTGCAGACCGCGAGCACATGGATGTCGCCGACTTTTTCGGAATTGCGTCCGGAAACAAGATAGATGACAAGTTCGAGCGCACAGGCTACCATGCCGTGAAGAGCGCGCACGTGAATGCACCCATCGTGGAGGAGTTCCCTGTGGTCATGGAATGCGAACTGGCAGAGGTCGTGAACACCGAGAACATGTATGCCATCGTGGGGAAGATCGTCAACGTAGCAGCAGAGGAAAAGGTCCTGGACGAGAAGGGCAAGGTGGATCCCACGAAGCTGAACGCCCTGATCTTCGATCAGTTCGCCCATGGGTACTATGTGACCGGCGAGCAGGCAGGGAAAGCCTGGAATGCCGGTGCGGCACTGATGAAGAAGTAAAACAGCAGGAGACTTTCCGGCCGGGGATATGCCCTGGCCGGCTTTTTTCGTGGCGGATGGAGGAGTCAGGTGACGGGTGTGGCAGAGCTTAACGAGACTAAAGCGAAAGTACTGCGCCGGGCACATGGAATGGATGGAAGCTTGAAAACGATGAGCACCTGCGCGTGGCAGGCAACTGCCAGATTTTGGCAGACGAGAAAAAGGGAGATGGTTCCTACGACACTCATGATGTGTTCTGGAAGAGGTAGATTCAGGCACGTGCCGGCTGGGCGATAAAGGACGGCAGGAAACGCGAAGGCGCGCCATGCTATGACGTTGCTGGACTGGGGAGGAACGCATAGCGAGAGACAAGAGTATATGTGTAGGGTTCATGATAGTGAACTTACAGGCCTCCTGCTCTGTCTACAAATGCGTGTCATGAGTTGGTAATATTTTGGAAAAGGGAGGAGAAATGTTCAGAATAACAGGTTGTATACATAACTTTGCTTTGACTAATCAGGTACCAAGATTTAAAATAACAAATAGAAGGAGCTTGCTTATGCTCTTGAAGTATTGCGTGCCCTGGAAGGAGTATACTTCAATGGAGTTGATGGCAAGATATTCAAATGGCAGACGAGGTGCAGGACATGAGCAATTTTGGAGAAGCAATTCAGAGCTATGGGGAAAGCATCGGCGAACAGCGTGGGATAGAGCGTGGCATAGAGCGTGGCATAGAGCGTGGCATAGAGCGTGGCATACAGCATGGCATAGAGATGGCTACCCTTAGAATTTTACGGAATGTAAAGCAGAACCTGCATTTGAATGATGAGGAGACGATGAATCTTGCGGGAATTCCGCAAATCGAGCGGAACTTATATGCGGGGAAACTGTGATCCTGTCCTTGCCGCAAAGGTATGCGTTCGATGTCCGATGACGTTCGGAAAAAAGGGAGCACAGAATTTCGTCTACACAGAGGTTTGTTTCTGCGAAGGCATCAAGCACGCGACAGTACCAGGCGTAATCAGCCCAGGATGCTTCTGAAACCACGGCAGCAAAACGGCATGATATGATGCTCAACATCATGTTCGATAGGACTGGAATTGTACGCTGGATACTTGCAGGAATCTGAAAATCGCCCCGTAAAATGATCACGAATGACCCTACGGCGAAAGAGCATATTGACTGAGAAAACTCCTGTCTGAACAGATAAGATGGGAGTTTTTCACGTGTAGTTCATGACAGAAGGCACTTCATACAGTCTGACACTCCGTGTGCAAGTGCAGTCAAGGAATGTGTTACTCCGCTCCAGGAGCGAGGATATGCTACTTGTCGCCCGCATCCATGATGAAGAAATCCGGGCTCTGACCCGCAATCAGACGGGCACATATCTGACGAGATGCTTCATGAAGGCCTCGTGGAGGAGCAGAAAGGTGGCAGCGCATTTGCCGAGGGAAACACCCGGCACATGTGCAGAAGGGCAGCACCAGGCATCCATGGGTCGCAGAAATTTAACGTCGCCATCGAAAAAATCCTGTGCAGCTTCGTCAAAACAGGTGAAGGAGGTGAGAGACAGATGCAAGGGCTCAAGGCGCCTGAACCCAGTGCAGAGGAAAGCTTTACAGAGATTGTGGAGACGTACCAGGCATCCCTGCTTCGCATGTGTTATCTCATGCTGCATGATACGGGCCTTGCGGAGGATGCGGTCCAGGAAACGATGATCAAGGCATACAGGAGCCTGTCCACCTTCCGGAATGAGAGTCAGCTGAAGACCTGGCTGATGAGCATCGCCATCAATACATGCCGCGATATGCGGCGGGGTGCGTGGTGGAAACACATCAGATGCTCTGTGACGCTGGAGGAGATTCACCGCGCGGTGCCTCCGGCATCGGATGATGTGATCGCGCTGAACATGGAGATTGCAAAACTGCCATCAAAACTCCGGGAAGTGGTGCTGCTCTACTACTATCAGGACATGACGACAGAGCAGATTGCCGGCGCACTCAATGTGGCGCCGTCGACGGTCTGCGTAAGACTGAAAAAGGCAAGAGAGAAGCTGCGTCTTGCGATGAAAGGAGAGGCTTTTGATGAATGAAGAGAAAGATCGGGCATTTGTCCATCGTGCCATTGATGAAGGACTCTCCTTGCTTCAGCCGGATCCATATCTTGCGCAGCGGATCCTTGCATGTGAGGAGGAAAAACCAGTGGCGAAAAAAATCAGCAGGAGCCTTGTGCTGGCACTTGCGCTTGTCTTTGCACTGACCAGCATCGCGTTTGCTGCTACATATGGGTTTGGTATCCTGAATTTCCACCCGGAGCAGGCGGAGAACCGGGCATACCTGGACCATATTGTGTCCATCAATGAGACATGGGAGGGAGAAAGCTTTACGGCAGCTCTGCATGAGGCAGTGTTTGACGGAAGAAAGCTTTCCATGACGATGTCCTTTTTCCCGGGGGAAGACAGTGATCCCGTGTTTGTGATCCCAAGGATCCATGGTGTGTCCGGGGAAAGGGAGATTCAGGTATCCACGCAGATGTCCACCGGGAGCTTTGACGAGTGCGGATTCTGGATCCCGTCCATTGCGCCTGGACATGAAGACGCCTGTGACCAGATCGGTCTGGATGCCACGGTCGAGGGCGATGGAGAGACAGGACAGGTGATCCGGGATATCGCGGCATGGGAGGTGACATTCGATGTTCTTCGCCCGATATGGCCGATTGCATTCACAAAGGAGGATGAGCCCGGGACTGATGAGGAACCGTGGACAGAAAAAGAGTACGAGGAATACGATGAACAATTCAGAAAGGCCTACCTGGAGAAGATGATTCTTTTGAATCGCGAGGCAATGCTCAGTCCATTTGCCGCGGCAAGCCCTTTCTACGATGTGTCCATGGAGGAGAAGATGGACTATGCTGACTGGTCGGAGGAGCTCCTGACAAGGGAGGCCTTCACCCTGTCGGACCGTCTCGTCTTCCGATTTTCCACAGACCCGCTGCCCGTGAAAACCTCAGGGGAAAATGTAGAGTTTGATCTCCCGGACGGGCTCCATCTGGAGGTGACAGAACTGAATGTTGCGGCCGATGAGGTGAGCTTTGCCATCCGTATGACCGGGAAGGAGCCCGGAAAGGTGCTGACGATGGATGACTGGCGCCACAGGGCGTTTGCAGTCCTGGCAGACGGCGCCGTGACAGAGTACCTGGCGTCATCCTGCGGACAGCGGGAGGACGGGAGCCTCCTGTATACAGGGAGCTGCATGATCACCGGGGAGCCCTCAAGCCTGACGCTGGTCCCGGTAGAGGCAGGGGAAGAGCAGGCAATCATGAAATCGGGCGATGTTCCCGAAAGGCTCCTCGGCAGTGTCGTGACGATAGAAATTGAAGGTGCAGCACCTGTGCCCGATCCATAAAAGCAGAGACTCATTGGCCCACAGCCAGGCTGCGGGCCAATTGTCGCATGTCGGAGGATCCTTTTTTCCAAGGAAGTGGGTAAGATTTTTATACGCACCTCCATGAAAAAAATACTAGAATCATCGTGGAGCAACAGATCATTCAGGAGGGACACATGAAAAAGATTCTGGCCTTGATGAGTGCGTTCCTGGCTGTGCAGATGATGGCCTGTGCATCGGCAGAAAGCTGGGATGAAGTGATCGGACAGAAGGCACCGGAAATCAGCCTGATCTGCGCCGACGGGACTCCGTTTTCCCTGTATGAAGCGCTGGATGAAAAGGACCTTGCCGTGGTATGCCTCTTCGGCTCCGGGTGCGGGGCCTGCCGGAAGGAGCTGCGGGCACTGGATAAGGCATACCGGCTGTACGAGGATCGGGTGGCGGTGATCGGGCTTTCTCTGGACCGCACCCGCGATACACCGGAGGTGCTCTGCAGCTTTCAGGAAGCGGAGGGACTGACCTTTCCCCTCGGGAAAGACCCTGTGCGCACGGCCAGGTTCCTCAAAATCAACATGTACCCCGCCTTCATGATCGTCTCTGCCATCGGCGAGGTGGTGTATGTGGAGGTAAATGGCCCTGCGTCGATCGACCATTTTGTGGAACTGTTTGACACCTGTCTGGATGGCGCTTCCCCTGCGGATGCAGAGTCAGACTTCGGAACAGTCTGCACAGGGGACAGCTGCCTCATTCCAGAGGACGTGTAAGGTCGGAAAGGAGAAAGATATGCGGAAGCCAGGCGTTGGAATGTCTCTTTTGGTGCTTCTTTTTGTCATGCTTCTGTCACTGCCCCTGACTGCATCAGCCCTGGGCGTTCAGTGGACAGGCACAGAATGGGACGGCTCCACAGAGGACGAGTATCCCTACAGGAACTGCGATATCGTATCCATCGGAAGGGAAACTGCCCGGGTGGATTCTGTGCCCTATGATACCCTGGAAGACGCGATCCGGGGCGCCGGGGAGTATATGAAGGAACTGTCCCCGTTTTACCGGCTCCTCAGCCAGAGACAGTGGAAATTTGCGTATTTTGAAAGCCCTTCTGCCTTCGATGAAAGCGACATGAAGGATTTCTATCTGCCGGAATATGACGTGGACGCATGGGAGGAGATCTTTGTCCCTTCTGTCTGGCAGACGCAGGGCTATGACCATCCCATCTATACCAATACCACCCAGAAATTTGCCAGGCAGTTCGGAAATGAAGGGATCGGCTATCCGAGGGACCTGCCCAAGGCGCCAACCGTGTATAATCCCGTGGGTCTTTACAGGTATGACTTTGAGATTCCGCAGGAATGGGAAGGAAAGCGGGTCTATATCAATCTTGAGGGCGTGGATTCCGCATTCTACCTGTGGATCAACGGCATTCAGACCGGCTATGCCGAGGATTCTTTCACGGCCAATGAGTTTGATATTACGGACTATGTGAAGTTCGGGGCGGCCAATACACTGGCGGCCAAGGTGTATCGCTGGAGTGACGGAAGCTGGATCGAAGATCAGGACATGTTTGATCTCTCCGGTATCTTCCGGGATGTATATGTGTATGCTGCGCCCCAGGTGCGCGTGCGGGACTTCAGGATCATCACGGATTTTGACGATACGTTTACGGACAGTGTCCTGAGCGTGGACTCGTACATTCAAAATGCCACAGATAGGGCACAGAGTGCCGCGGTCACGCTGCACCTGTTTGATGGTGACCATCAGGAAATTCCCCTGGAAAGCGCAGAAGCGTCCCTCGATATCGCTCCCGGGGAGGAAAACACGCTCCGGATCAGTGCCCCCGTATCTGCCCCCCGCAAATGGAGCGCGGAGGATCCTTATCTGTATACGCTGGTGCTGGAGGAGACATCGGATGCCGGCACGGTGTATGAAGCCTACCGGGTGGGCTTTCGCAAGATCACCTACAAGACGACGGAGAGCGGCTGGTACGAGGATGGCCCCACCGACCACGATCTGATCCGTATCAACGGAAAACCCATCATGTTCAGGGGTGTGGACCGGCACGAGACGCATCCGGAGCTCGGCTATGCCCTGACGAGGGAAGTGATGGAGGAGGATATCCGCATCATGCTGGAAAACAACATCAATGCGGTGCGCACCTCCCATTATCCAAATCACCCGTACTGGTACTATCTTTGCGACAGGTACGGCATCTATGTGGTGGATGAAGCCAACATCGAGTGCCATTCCAACATGACCACCGAGAACGAGCGGCTGACGGAATATCTGTCCAGGGCGATCATCGACAGAGAGTACAGCATGGTGCGCAGGGACAGGAACCACTCGAGCGTAGTGATGTGGAGCCTGGGGAATGAGAACAAAAACCCGGAAATCCTCAGGAACATCCTGGTGAAGCCCTACCCGGATCCCGAGGGCGTGGAGCGGGTTCTGCACCAGTATACGGCGGACCGGCCCTGGCACTATGAGCAGGCCAGGGATATGTATGAAACGGGGATCGACGTGCGAAGCGGCATGTATGCCCTGCCTGCAGAGCTGCAGGAGCACGGCGAGGCGGACGGTCCTGTGCCCATGATCGAGTGCGAATACGAGCATGCCATGGGCAATTCCGAGGGCAATTTTGATGAATACTGGGATGTCTATGATACATACCGCAATCTGCAGGGCGGCTTTATCTGGGATTTCATCGATCAGTCCATCTACCTGGAAAGTGAGGACGGGGAAAGATATTTCGGGTACGGCGGCGATTACGGTGAGCGGGTGCATGACACAAACTTCTGCGCCAACGGCCTTCTTCTGCCGGACCGCACAGTGCAGCCGGAGATGGCGGAGGTCAGGTACCACTACCAGCAGATCAAGTTTGCCGCTGTCGATGCCCTGCACGGCGAGATCGAGGTGAAAAATTTCCATCTGTTCACGGACATTGCGGACAGGTATGAGCTGCACTGGGCACTGATGCGAAATGACACGGTGCTGCAGGAAGGTATTGCAGACGATGAACTCCTGCACATCCCGCCCGTGGACGGGGAGACAAACCAGCCCGGCCGTGCCGTGATCCGTATCCCCCTGGAGCTCGGTGAGGAAGACCTGAAGCCCGGCTGTGAATACTTCCTGAATCTCACGGCGCTCCTCAAAGGCGATCTCGGTCTTCTCAGGGCAGGACATGTGGCGGCAGTGGAACAGTTTGAGCTTGTGCCGGATCAGGTGCCAGCCTGTGAGCTGCCGGATTTTCCTCAGCTTTCAGTCCTCCGGGCGGATGGAAGCGTCACGGTGGAAGGGGAGGGTTTCTCCGCATCCTTTGACGAGCGCGTCGGCCGGCTGACCCGCTTTGATACGGCAGGACGGCCACTGATCGTGCCCGGGGAGGGTCCCAGGGGCAGCTTCTTCCGTGCCGGAACGGACAATGACCGGGGCTTTGGCTATGGTCTGTTTGTGTTCACAAAGCCCTGGAAGGTGACGGGGGAATACCAGGTGGACGCGTTCCGGGTGGACGACAGTCAGGAAGGCTGGGTACAGGTGGACGTTCAGGGACACTACCCGGATCTGAACGGCATGGAGCTGAATACTTTGTACACCGTCTACGGAAACGGGATGATTTCCGCGAAGGTGACAATCATCCCGAAATATGATCAGAACTTTGTATATATTCCTGTGGCCGGCATGCAGCTGACCGTGCCCGGACAGTACGAGCAGATGACCTTCCTTGGCCGGGGCCCGGAGGAAAACTACTGGGACAGAAGCAAGGGTACACTGGTGGGAAGATATCAGACGACGGTGGAAGACAACTTCATCGGGTAGCCGGAGATGATCAGGGTATGGATCGCGGGCTGGGTCGCGCGGATGTGCTTGGCCAGCTTGATGCCCGTGATGCCGTGCATGCTGATGTCGGTGATCACCAGGTCCACGGGCTCCTTCTGAAGAAATTCGATGGCTGCCTCGCCGCTGGTGCAGGTGCCGGCGATCTGAAAATCCAGGGAGAATTTTTCTATGATGCTCTGCACAAAGCGAAGCGCCGGCAGCTCATCATCTACAATCAGGACACGGTACATGCGGGGCCTCCTTTCGGGAATGGGGAACTGGGTCCTGCCTCCGCGTGATTATATCATGCAGGGCCTGAAAAATGCGCCATGTACCTGTTTTTCCGGGGATCTGTGCCGGATTTTCCCATATCAGGGTAAACGGACAGGGTTTTTATATAAGGCGGTTTGGATTTTTCCTGCTGCGGGGATGTACATGTAACTATAATGCAGCCATGACACGGAAGGACCATCTCCTTCCGCGTAAAATGAAAGGAGTTCCACACATGAAGAAACTGTCTCTTCTTATGGCGGTCGTTATGCTGATGACCTGTGCGGCGTTTCCCTCCTTTGCCGAGGAATCGGTGATCAGGGAAAGCGCCTCCGGCTTCTATTATATTGAAGCCGAAGGAAACCGTCCCCGTCTGAGCGCGGCCTCCAGCGACAAGTTCATCCAGGTGGATGGCGAATACTTCAAGGACATGAACGGCAACGGCGAGCTGGATGCCTATGAAGACTGGCGCCTCACCAGCGAAGAGCGTGTGGCCGATCTGCTGGGCAAGATGAGCCTGCAGCAGAAGGCCGGCACCCTCGGCTTTGCCGGCATCGGCGGCAAGAACGGCATCACCGTCACCGACTTTGCTGCCAACAATCCCACCAGCGGCACCTCCGGTGTGGCGTTCATCTATCCGGATTCCGAGCAGATGACCAATGACACCGACCTCTATGTCGTGGTGGACAACACCAACTATGCATCTGTGGCCTATCAGGTGAAGAACCTGTACACCACCACCATGATCGCTGCCATGACCGGTACCCCCAAGGATCAGCTGGATGTGCTCAACAAGATCCAGTCCATCGCGGAAGATACCGAGCTGGGCATCCCGGTGGTGTTCTCCGGTGACCGCACCTACAACACCTGGGGCGGCATGATCGACGCTCCCCACTATGCCTTCGGCGTGGCCGGGGACGAGGAGCTGCTCTACAAGCTGATGAGCGAATATGCCAAGGAAGCTGTCGCCATCGGCTATCATCAGGTGTTCCACGGCTACGGCAATGAGATCGGCTCCTTCTACGGCGACGATCCCAACTACATTGCCAAGATGGCTGCCACCGAGACTCGCGCCTATGAAGACAACGGCTTCAACAGCCACTCCAAGCACTTCATCGCCCGCGGCGGCCGCAACAGCTATGCCAGTGCCAAGTCCCCCGCTGACCTGATCGACTCCTGGAAGATCGGCTGGCAGGCTGTGGTGGATGCAGGCACCCCCTACATCATGACCAACAATGCCGAAGCCCGCACCCCCGGCCTCATCGGCTTCATGGACAAGGACACCTATGACATCCTGCGCAACGAACTGGGTTACAAGGGCGTTGTCTGCCTTGACTGGCCCATGGATGCTTCCAGCATTCTCTCCCAGACCGGCGTGACCTCCGACGGCATCGATGTCTCCACCCTGACCCTCGGCGAAAAGTATACCCTGATCCTCAATGCAGGCGTGGACATGTTCTCCTGCTATCTTGAGGTTCCCGGCACGGATATCGCCCTGGCTGACGGCCTGGGCTTCCAGCGCTATTTCCCCGATGTCCTCCTGGCCGAAATCGCAGAGGGCAAGTACACCGAAGATGCGCTCGACGTGCATGTCGGCCGCGTCCTCAAGAACAAGTTTGATCTTGGCATTTTCGAGAATGCCTTCCGTGACTGGGACGAAGCCCTGGACGTAATCGGTGCTGCAGCTGCTGCCTCCGTGGAGAATATCCCGCTGAGCAATGCTGAGATCGATGCGATCCGCCGCCCCGAAATCATTGCACTGGAAGAAGAGCTCATGGTCAAGTCCACCATCGTGCTCAAGAACGATGACATTCTGCCCCTGAACTCCGATGCCAAGGTGTATGTGGATTCTTCCGCCGCTGCCACCAAGGAAGCGGATATCGCGGCCATCGGCGAGAAGGCGACCGTTGTGGATGACCTGAATGATGCCACCGTGGCCCTCTTCCATGTAACCTCCTTCAACGACCAGTATGAGCTCATGATCGAGGATGCTCAGGATGCAGGCGCAAAGATTGTGGTGGTCTTTGAGGGCACCAACTCCTCCGAGCCCGCGCTGCAGCAGTTCATCGATGCCGATGCCCTGATCATGCAGACCTATGTGAACACCCCCGACCACGGCTCCTCCATCGGTACCTTCTATCGCTATGTGACCCCCTCCATCACCGCGCAGATCCTGTTCGGCGAGAAGGAAGCCACCGGCAAGACCCTGTTTGAGCTGGGCTATGCCGACGATGCCAAGACCCTGTCCTGGGGCGAGCTTCAGGATGACATCGGCGTGAGCGACGAAGTGCGTCTGTACATGGCGATGCTGGCCAAGCGCAATCCCGCCATCGACATGCCCAACAACCTGGGCGATGTGATCGTCACCGACAGCTTCGGCATTGAGCTGAGCAAGCCTGCCGATATCCAGCTGAGCCTCCTGACTGTGCCGCGCACCACCGCTCAGGTGGAAGTGGAAGCCTGGGGCAGCACCAGCGTCCAGACCTCCGTGGTCAATGCTTCTCCCAAAGCCGGCGAACCCTTCAGGATCAGCTTCGTGGCTGAGAATGTGGGCGAGGGCGATGGCCTGACCACCGTGCAGGTGAAGGACGGCGACACCGTGATCGCAGAAAAGATCGTGGGCGTCACCGCCGGACAGTTCCGCGTGATCAGCGTGAATATCGCGCTGGAATCCGGTGAGCATACCATCTCCGTGGGTGATATGACCGCCACCATCGTGGTTGACTGATCAAAATCGTGTCAAATGGGGAGGCTGCGAAAGCGGCCTCCCTTCTGTCAGTTTGCATTCATATACCCGTTCTCATCCATCTGTGAGGACCACAGATGGTCTTCGGGTATATGCGGGTTTCAGTCAAAGCTCCGTTCCGGACTTTGACTGAAAATCAGTACAGCGATATGGGGGAGCAATGGCATGAACAAGCTTTTCACCCGCCGCCAGTTTCTGAGGGGCAGCCTTGCGGCCATGGCCGGGATCGCGCTGAGCGGGATGTTCCGTTTTCCGTATCAGGCCGAGGCACAGTCTGCGCAGCCGGCGTTTGATCTGGACAGGAGAGTGTTTCACCTGTCCAACGGGATGCAGATGCCGATCCTCGGTCTTGGTACCTACACGCTCATGAACCGTGTGGCGGAGAGCTCAGTCCTCTCGGCCCTGGAAAACGGGTACCGGCTGATTGACACCGCTGCCGGCTATGGGAACGAGCGGGGTGTCGGGCAGGGCGTGCAGAAATCGGGCGTTGGGCGGGACGAGATCTTTCTGACGACCAAGCTGTGGCCCACCAATGTGGCCATGAGCGACATCGACCATCGCCTGGAGCTGCTGGAGATGGACTATATTGATCTGCTGCTCCTCCATCAGCCGGACGGCGACTATGTGAGCGCCTACCGTACCATGGAGGAGGCGGTGCGCCAGGGGAAAGTACGGGCCCTTGGGCTCTCGAACTTCACCGCCACCCAGATCGAGGAGATCCTGGAGATGGCCGAGATTCCGCCTGTGCTTTTGCAGGTGGAGACCCATCTGAGGCATCAGCAGAAGTTGACGGCGCAGTATCTGAAGGGACGGGAGATTGCCCTGGAGGGATGGTCACCCCTCGGCGGGCGGCCCAACACACCGATCTTTCTCACAGACGAAACGGTGCAGGAGATCGCAGGGGCGTGTGGGAAAACCCCGGCACAGGTGATCATCCGGTGGCACCTTCAGAGCGGACGGATCTGTATCCCGGGCTCCTCCAGTGCGGACCATATCCGGGAGAACATCGATGTCTTTGACTTTTCGCTGAGCGAAGAGGAGATGGAGCGGCTGAATGGCATGGACAGGAAGGAGCCGTTTTTCCCGGAGATGGGCCCGAGGGATGAGGATACTCTGGCCGTCATGCAGAGCCTGTCCATGACCGACTGAGGGAGGGGTGAAAATCATGAAGAAATGGGCAGCCGTGATCCTGAATGTGTGCCTTCTTTCATCCATGGTGTTTCCAGCCTTTTCAGAGAAAAATGACACCTATATTCAGCCTGTATACTATGAAAATGCCTCCGGCCCTGTGATCGGCGTGACCGCGGCCGGCGTGCTGGAGGCAGACGGCCTGTATTTCCGGGACGGCAACAGCAATGGCACGCTGGACCCATGGGAGGACTGGCGGCTGGATGACAGGCAGCGGGCTGAAAGCCTGGTGTCTGCCATGACGCTCAGGCAGAAGGCGGGCTTTACCATGAATGCCCTGTGGACGGATCCCCTGGTCTATCATCTGAGTGATGCCCTGGATGAAAGCGGGGAGATCGACATTTTTCGGATCTTCCCCATGGCGCAGGAGACACCCTCCAGCCGCTCGCCCCACAATACCGCCACCTTCAACTCGTCCTATCTCTCCCTGGACGGCACCCGGGCCGGGGTATACCGGGGCGATTTCACCATGGACGCCGATGTGATCGCGGTCTACAGCAACATCGCAAATCAGCTGTGTGAGCAGGAAGCACTTTTGACAGGGGAGCCCGCCATCCCCTTCGTGCTGATTTCCAATCCCATCTACGAGGGTCTTCCGGGCACTCTTGGCATGGCCGCTGCCGTGATGGGACAGGGCGATACGGAGCTCCTGAAGGCCTGTGCCGGGCACGACAGGGAGATGTGGGTCACATCCGGCCTGAGAATCATGTATGGTCCCCAGATCGATCTTGCCACCGACCCCAGATGGAGCCGAAACAAGCACACCTTCGGCGAGGTGCCGGAGGTGGTGAGCGATGTGATCACCGCCCTGACGGACGGGTACCAAAGCGGGCTGGAGGGCCTGAACAGCCGCTCCGTGGCCCTGATGATGAAGCACTTCCCCGGAGACGGAGCTGCCGAAAACGGCTTTGAGGCTCACCGGCTCATGGGCCAGTGGCGGATCTATGCAACGCCCGGTTCCCTGGAGAAATATCATCTGCCGGCCTTCGAAGCGGCGATAGAAGCCAACATTGCCTCCGTCATGCCGGGATACAGCCGCCCGGCCGCGGACGGCAGGACAGAGGCGCAGACCTACCACGGGACCCCCATACAGCCAGAGGAGGTGGCGAACGCCTTTAACGCGGAGATCCTGACGAAGCTCCTTCGGGAGGAGATGGGCTTTCGCGGCTATGTCAATTCTGATTCGTCCATCGCCTCCTCCAAAAACTACGGCGTGGAGGAACTGAGCCGCGAGGAGGAGTACGCCCTGGCCATTTCCGCCGGGGTGGATGTGATCGGCGATATCGTGGAGCCGGAGTACATCATCCGGGCCGTGGAGGAAGGGCTGCTGCCCGTGGAAGACCTGGACCGGGCCTGCGTGAACCATGCAGAGAGCGTCTTCAGGATGGGGCTTTTTGAGAACCCGTACGCGGACCCGGAGAAGGCAAAGGCGACGCGGGCGGAATATGAGGCTTTAGAGGATGCGCTCCGTCTGAACCTTGCATCCATCGTGCTGCTGAAAAATGAGGGTGCCGCACTGCCCATTCAGGGGGCGGGCCTGAAGGTGTGCGTCCTGTCCTTTGCAGAGAAAGGGCCAAGCAGCCGCACGGAGCGGGACATTGAAAATGCCCTTCGGGAGATGGGCTGCGAGATCGTGGAGGAGGATGAGGCGGAGATCGTCTACATCCACGTAAACCCCGCCCTGAACAGCACCGATCATCTGGGCGTGATCGATCTGGTGTCAGGTGTTCCTGTGGAGGAGCGGAACAACCCCCTCAGCCAGGATAAGACCGGCAGGATGATCACCTGCACCACGGTGGACGATGTGGCGGAGATCGCGGATGTCTCCCGGCGCGTGCATGAAAGGGGCGGGAAGGTCATCGGAGCGATCAACATTCAGAGCCCCTGGATTCTGACAAACCTTGAGCCCTACTGCGATGCGCTGCTTGCCGTGTTTGACTCGTCCCCTCTGGCCCAGGCCATGATCCTGACGGGCCGGGAGGCGCCAGGCGGCAGACTTCCAATCACCCTCCCTTCCTCCGAGAGCGTGATCGCCGTGGAGGAGAGGGAAGTGGACGGGGTGATCCGCGAAATCTGCGTCTCGCCAAACGATGTGCCGGGCTATGACAAGGATCAGTATATGGATCCTTCTGTTTTATCCTCCGTGCCCGGAGGCAGCTATGCCTACCGTGACACCGCGGGCAACTACTATCGTGCCGGATTCTCCATCTCCTATGGCGAATCGCACGACTGAAGGGCTTCGGGTGCCGGATTTTCCCGGAGAAGTACAGCATTTTACAGGACGATTCACTGTAAAGTTATGGCATAATACACTTGGCTCAGATGATGGGTCATATCTCAAGCGATTTTTGACGAAGGAGCGATGAAGAAATGAACAAGATGAAGAGCATTTTCGCCTTTGTGCTGGCTGTGATGATGATTTCCATCTCTGCCATGGCCCTGGCGGACGAGCGCCCCAATATCACCGCCTATAAGGCAAGCGGTGTCACCATTGACGGCGACCTGAGCGACTGGAACCTCGAGTCCCCCGCCGTGGTGGACAGCGAAGCGCAGATCATCCGTGACGGCAACATGTGGGCCGGCGCGAACGACTGCTCTGCGAAATTCTATCTGTCCTGGGATGAAGAGAACCTGTATTTTGCAGCTGATGTGACCGAGGACAGCCCTCTGGGCGCCATCGAGATGCTGCCCATTGACGGTGAGGACAACCTGAAGCTGTACATCTCCACCAATCCCGCAGCCGATCCCGAGCGGACCGCCTATGACACCAATGACTTCCTGGTCTACTTCGTCATGGATGAAGGCTACTGGGATACCGCTGTGGACCGCTCCATGGTGGACAAGGACCTTCGTCAGCGCTATGTCAGCAAGGGCATGGACGGCGGCGAGAGCGTGCTGGACGGCTTTGAGTGCGCCGTGCAGATGACCACCACCGGCTTTACCTGGGAAGCGATCGTGCCGTGGACGAACTTTGCCAACAACAAGATCGAAGTCTACACCCCCGCCGCAGGCGATACCCTGAGCGTGGATTTTGCCATCACCGATATCAGCTATCCCTGCCCCGGTACCGACTATATCCCCCAGCTGGCCTGGACCGGCAGCGCGCTGATCAACACCAATCCCAGCCTGTGGGGTTCTGTGACCCTGGCTGACTGATCATCCAAAAGCTTTCTGCGGGCGGAATTATCCGCCCGCATTTCTTTTGTTTCAGGAGATTTCAATGATCATGAAAAAGTTCTGGTTTTTCCTTCTGGTCTTCTGCCTTCTGTGCCCATCGGCATGGGCTGAATCTACTGTCATCACTGAACAGACAACCTTGCAGGAGATCATGGATCTTCCGGCCTTTTCTTCCTGTGCTTCCTGGATTTTTGACCGGGAAGCTCGAAGTGGCAGAGGGGCGCTGACCATGTATCAGATGCGCAACCGGTATGCGTATTATGATCCGTCACAGGCCGTGGATACGCTCAATGTCATGGCTCGGCGCATGGAGGAGGGCTCGCTTCGATGGATTCCGCTGTACACCGGGGAGGAATGCGCAGAGGACGCTTCGCTCCGGGAGGCAGGGCTATTCTACTTTGAAGGCATGCCCCGATCGCCCTTTGCCGTGGTCTGTCCGGGCGGCGGCTTTGAATATGTCAGCGCCATGACGGAGGGCTTTCCCCATGCCCTGTATCTGAATGAAATGGGCGTCCATGCCTTCGTGCTGCACTACCGAACCGGGATGGGGGAGGAGAAGGCCTTGGATGATCTTAAGCGGGCGCTGGAAGTGATCGGGACACATGCAGATGCGTGGCGCATGGACGTGTCGGGATACGCCATCTGGGGTGCATCCGCCGGTGCGACGATAGCCGCGATGGCGGGCAATGATCCGGCAATCCTTCCAGGGCCTGCGGCCATCGTCCTTGAGTACACAGACATCACGGAGGTCACAGACGCTGCCCCGCCGACATTCGGCTGCGCCGGACAGCTGGATGACACCGTCTCATGGAAAAAAATGGCGCAGCGGATGGAGCAGCTGTCTGATCTCGGCATTCCCGCAGAATTTCATCTGTTCCCTGAACTGCACCACGGCTTTGGTCTTGGCCTCGGCACACAGGCGGAGGGCTGGATCGAGGACGCCATCACGTTTTGGATGACGCAGAGGGAAGCAGAGAGTCTGGAAATGGTACTCGTGGGTGATTTCTGAAGGGCCCGGCACCAGCGATGTGACGCAGTGTGGTGTGGATGCATTCGATGCACACAACCGAGCAATGCCGATTGCCTGCAGCCAGGGAAATTGCTGACTCAATTGAAGATTTCATCCTGCAAGTGCAGAAGTATAAACAGGATTTGGATGAGGCAGAGAGTCTTCTCCCAAATAATACGCGATATGAGGCCCGAATTTTGTCAAACGGGTTGATAAGTGAACGCTGTCTGATGAACGTCTCTCAGGGGATTGGATGCAATATGATTTGCGAAACATCTTCAATTTGATGATTTTTACCTGTGAAATGTATGCTCCTTGACTTCGGTTTGAGATGGCAATGATGATAGAAGTTGGCGTTTTTTTGAGACAAGTTTGAGACAAGTTTGAGACAAGTTTGAGACAAGTTTGAGACAAGTTCGGGAAATGCCAACAAACACAATTTCGTGCTATTTAAGGTAAAACATCACCATTTGGTATCTCTTGATAGATGCCATAGCTCGGCAGGAGATCATGGATGAGAATTCGGTGATGCCGGTGGAAGTTTTGAACTCATCGCCAGGCAACGGGAAGAGATCACACATTTGGCGGAGGAATTGCAGAAGTATAAGCAGGCATTGGAGGGAGCAGAGCGTCTCCTCCCAAATATTTGCGATATGACGTACGGATTTCATCAAACGAGTCAAAAAGTGAAAGCTGTCTGATAGGTGCCTCCCGGTGAAATGAGCGCGGCCAGGATTTGCAGGAGATAATTCACCGATTTTGCGTTCTTATCTTGATGAAATACGATTTTATGGATGCTTGAGAAACATTTTCAATTGGGTGATATTGTACCTATGAAGCGTATGCTCCTTGACACCGGTTCAGGAGGACGATGATGAAAGAAGTTATCTCAATAATGAAAGAAGTTTGAAAGAAGTTTGAAAGAAGTTTGAAAGAAGTTTGAAAGAAGTTGGCGTTTTTGAGACAAGTTTGGGAAACGACAATAATCCATATTTCGTACTATTTTAGCAAAATAAACTCTATTTAAATATCACTCTCGATAGATGCTATTGTAAGCGAACAAATTGTTTGAGCCATCGCACAAAGAATATGTGCTCCACTTTATCGGACCAGTTTTCCCCCTTAAGAGGTTTGAATATGTCTTTCGGGCAATCTGTGTGAGCCATAGAATCGGGAGTAGATTCGGAGA
>JAFUBA010000019.1 GCA_017460395.1 Clostridia bacterium
ATGACCTACCCGCGGCGCGAGCCCACCGGCCGTCCCGCTCTGGACCTGTTCTCCGTGGGTGCACTGCACTTTGAAAAGGAGGACCAGGAGCGCTTCCCTGCCCTTCGCCTTGCGCGGGAGTGCCTGCAGGCGGGTGGCGCCGCCTGCACCATACTGAACGGGGCCAATGAGGTGGCCAACGAGGCCTTTCGTCAGGGACGGATCCCCTTCGGGCGAATCACCGAGACCGTGGAGCATGTCCTGGATAAGCTGCCTCCGCTCCCGGCAGGCACCCTCGAGGATATCTACGAGGCGGACCGCCTCGCCCGCGAGGCAGCAGACGCATTCCTCATGTGAGGCGCCGAAAACGGATACCGGAATTTCCGATTGGAGTTACATATGACACTTGTCTATATTCTTGTTGCGATTCTGCTCTTTGGTATCCTGGTGGTAGTCCACGAGTTCGGCCACTATCTGACCGCCCGCCTGTGCGGGATTGAGGTCAAGGAGTACGCCATCGGCATGGGACCAAAGCTCATCTCCAAAACGCTCAGGAGCGGCACGGCCTTCTCCCTGCGCCTCTTTCCTGTGGGCGGCTTCTGCGCCTTCTACGCGGAGGACGCGCTCTCGGAGGACTCGCCGGACGACCCGCGCTCCTTTGCCAAGCAGCCCGTCTGGAAGCGGATCCTGACCGTGCTCATGGGCCCCGGGATGAACTTTCTCCTGGCCTTCCTGGTCCTCTTTTTCTTCTTCTCCATTTCAGGTGTGACCTCCGTCGGCTCCGTGTTGCCCTACGTCTCCTCCGTCGAGGCGGGCGGTCCTGCCGAGAAGGCCGGCATGCTCGCCGGGGACATCATTGAGGAGGTGGACGGGCTGTACGTGCTCGACGGGACCACAGAGACCCTCCTTCAGAGCATCGCCGCCTACACCCCGGAGCATGACGCATTGCATTTTGTCATCCGCCGCGGGGACGAGCACCTGCAGATGGATGTAAAACCCTTTCTGGACGAGACTTCCGGACGCTACCGGGTGGGCATCTCGATCACAGGACAGATTCTCACCTACGACACGCAGCCGGTGTCCGTCCTGACGGCTCTCAGGTACGCGTGGGAGGACTGCCTGGACGCCGGAAAAGCCGTGATCACGGCCCTTAAAGCGCTCATCTCCACGGGCGAGGGCCTGGACCAGACCAGCGGCCCGGTGGGCATCGTGAGCATGGTGTCCAGCGGGGTGAAAACCGGCGGGCTCAACGCCTTCCTCAACTATCTCGTGATCATCTCCATCAACCTGGGCCTCATGAACCTGCTGCCCATCCCGGGGCTTGACGGCTCGCGCTTTCTCCTTCTGTGCCTCGAGGGCATCCGGAGAAAGCCCCTGCCCCAGAAGGCGGAGGCCATCGTGACGATCTGCGGCATGGTGTTCCTCATCGGGGTCATGATCTTTTTCACCTACCAGGACATTCTGCGCCTCTTCTGACGCAAGATGATCCGCCTGACATACATCCAACAAAGGAGGACACGGGAAATCTATGACGCGCACGGTACATATCGCATCGCTGCCCCTCGGGGGCGGTCACCCTGTGCTGGTCCAGTCCATGACCAACACGGACACCCGGGACGTGGAGAAGACGAGCGCACAGATCGCCGCCCTGGCAAACGCCGGCTGCGACCTGGTCCGGGTCAGCGTCTATGACGAGGACTGCGCAAGGGCCGTGCGGGACCTCGTGGATCGCTCCCCTGTGCCCCTTGTCGCCGACATTCACTTCAATCACCGCCTGGCCATCCAGTCTGCCGAAAACGGCATTCAGAAGCTGCGCATCAACCCCGGCAACATCGGCGGTGAAGCGCACGTGCGGGAGCTTGCGGACTGCGCAAAGCGCCACCACATTCCCATCCGCATCGGCGTCAACTCCGGCTCCATCGAGAAGGAGATCCTCTCAAAGCACGGCGGGCGTACCGCCCGGGGCATGGTGGAAAGCGCCCTGAATCATGCGCGGATGCTGGAGAAGGTCGGGTTTGAGGACATCGTCCTGTCCATGAAGGCCTCCGACGTCCGCATGACCGTGGAGGCCTACCGGCTGGCACATGAAATGTGTGACTACCCCCTGCACGTGGGCGTCACGGAAGCCGGTCTCCCGGGGCAGGGGACCATCAAGAGCGCCATCGGCATCGGTGCCCTGCTGCTGGACGGCATCGGGGATACGATCCGGGTCTCCCTGACCGGCGATCCGCTGCCGGAGGCCAAGGCTGCCTGGGATATCCTCAGAGCCCTGGATCTTCGAAGGAATGGTGTACAGTTCGTCTCCTGTCCCACCTGCGGGCGCACCCGCATCAATCTCCCGGAGATTGCAAAACGGGTGGAGGAAGGTCTTTCCGATCTTGACGTGCCCATGACCGTCGCCGTGATGGGCTGCGTCGTGAACGGACCCGGGGAGGCCAGCGAGGCGGACATCGGGATCGCCGGCGGCGACGGCTGCGGCGCCCTGTTTATCAGGGGTCAGGAGCCCCGCAGGGTCGAAGGCGACCTTGCCCAGATTCTGATTCAGGAAGCCAGAAAGCTGGCAGAGAAGATGCGTACGTGAATACGTCCCGCGCGCGGCGCTTCCCTGGCAGAAAGGAGAAACCATGACCTATCCGGAACTGCTCTCCCAGATCTCCACGGAGCTCCCGGCCCTCAAGGGGCAGCTGGACACGCCGCAGGTCGTCTA
>JAFUBA010000169.1 GCA_017460395.1 Clostridia bacterium
GAGGAAGGGCGGCGCATCATCACCATGTACGCGGCCCAGAAAGGGAACCTCTTTTCCATCCACATTGAAAATCCCTGTGAGACAGAGCCCCTCTTCATGGACGGGCTTCCGGTCACAAACAAGAAGGACAGGGATTACCATGGCTATGGGATGCGGAGCATGAAGTATCTGTGCGAAAAGTACCACGGGGCCCTCACGTGCTCCTGGGATGAGGGCGTGTTCCAGCTGGACATCCTCTTCCCGAGGGAAATGCCACCTGCGTCAGAAAACTGACCACCTGCGAAGTAAGACTTTTCTCTTTTCTGGCAGAATTTATACTGTTTTTGACATGAGCCGAAAGCTTTGGCTCTGTGAAACACTATCATCATTCATGCAGGGAGGAGACAGTCTTGAAAAACGCAAAGCTGTGGTCTGGTCTGACATCTCTCTTCGCGGTCATATTGGTCATTGCCATGGTTGGCAATACCCTGGCGACCGCCAACGCCAGCTACATCAACAGTACACTGGGCATCAACACGGCCCGCGTGGTGGAGAAGGGCACGGCCCCGACGGACACCACCTACTACAAGAGCCAGTTCGGCGCCTTCGATGATCCCGAGGCGCAGGCGAGAGCCATCGCAGCTGCCCTTGAGCAGAACGTGAATGAAATGCGCGAGGGCGCGGCACTGCTGCTGAACAGCGGCGATGTCCTGCCGCTCGCGGACGCACAGAAGATCTCCGTCTTCGGCCATGCCGCCGTGGATCCGGCCTATCAGGCATCCTCTGCCGGCACGAAGGTCAAGAGCGGTGATATCAATGCAGTGGACCTGAAAATGGCACTGGAAGCCCAGGGCTTTGAGGTCAATGAGACGCTGTGGAACGGCCTTCTCTCCGGCACCGCCGCCCGCGGCGAGCTTCGCCAGGGCTGGGGCGGCATGAGCATCTCCGTCACGGGCTCTGCAGCCGGGAGCGAGGAAAACCGGGCCTTCTATGAGCAGTATGCAGATTCCTTTGCCTCCTACAGCGATGCCGCCATCGTGGTGTTCGCCCGCGAGGGTGCAGAGGGCACGGACCTGCTCATGAAAGATAAGGACGACGAGGGCGGCTCCACCGAGCCCATCTCTTCCCTCGCCCTTCACAAGAATGAGCGCGATCTCCTTGAGATGGTGCGCGCAAACTTTGACAAGGTCATCGTCCTCCTCAACAGCCCCAACCAGATGGAAGTGCACGAGATCAGGGAGTATGCAGACGCCATCCTGTTCATCGGTTATCCGGGTCACCAGGGCTTCACGGGGGTGGCAGAAATCCTCAGGGGCACAGTGAACCCCTCCGGCAAACTGGTGGACACCTATGCGACCAGTTCCCTTTCGGCGCCTTCTGTCGTCAACTCCGGCACCGACACGCCCCTTTTTGCCAACGTGGATGAAATCAATGCCACCATCGGCGATGACGAGCGTGCAGAGTACATTTCCTTCCAGGCAGAAAACATCTACATCGGCTACCGCTACTATGAGACCCGCTATGCGGACAGCGTGACGGGCAGCGGCAACGCAAGTGCCAATGTCGGCGCACTGCCGGGCGCAGAAACCTGGAACTATGCAGATGAAGTGCAGTTCCCCTTCGGCTTCGGTCTCAGCTACACCACCTTTGAGCAGACGCTGGACAGCGTGAGCGTGGGCGAGGATGAGATCACGGCGAAGGTCACGGTGAAAAATACCGGAAACGTGGCCGGCAAGAGCGTCGTGCAGCTCTATGCCCAGACCCCCTATGGCACCTACGAGAAGGAACACGGGGTGGAGAAATCCGCCATCGCCATCGTGGGTTTTGGCAAGACCCAGCTCCTCCAGCCGGGCGCGACGGAGACCGTCACGGTGAATGTGGACCGCTACCTCCTGGCAAGCTATGACAAGACCGCCAACGGCGGCGAGGGTGGCTACATTCTCTCCGGCGGCGACTACTACCTGGCCATCGGCGATGACGCCCACGATGCCCTGAATCACGTCCTGGCAGCCGAAGGGTATACCACCGAAAACGGCATGACCGCGGACGGAAACAGCGCAAAGGCTTACAAGTGGACAGAAGACTTCAACGAGGAAAAGTACCGCTACGGCGAAAACGGCGTGGCCGTGTCCAACCAGTTCGAGGACTGTGACCTGAACTACTGGATCGAGGGCGCCGGCAC
>JAFUBA010000170.1 GCA_017460395.1 Clostridia bacterium
AGCACAAGTGCCGCCGTATCACCAAGTGGAAGGACAACAAGGATGAGGGAACTATCACGTTCATTACCAACGACTTCGAGACACCGGCCGACGTACTCTGCGAGGTCTACCGCCGACGCTGGCAGATAGACAGTCGGATCGCACGCAGGGATCCAGCCCACCATTTTGTCTATGCAGCCCTGTTGATCTCTGGCATGCCCAGGTACACGCCCTGGCGGGCAGCCTGACTCCTTTACCTCACCCATCATCTCGCATCAGCGTTTTACACAACCATCTCTCATGCCATGCTGTCATACCCACCTCGAAAAACACAATATAATTAAGGAAGCGATTCTCTGAAAAACCACCTGAACCTCTACAGTCTTAACCTTGCCGTTCCACAGACCCAGCCAAGCCTTTCCCACCCCCTGTCGAAACCCCGTTCCTTCACATGACACTCCCCCACACTCCCCACTGCAGGCTTCAGCAGCGCTTCCCCTGCCCTGGCCGCTCAGATTCATCTCCTCTCCCATAGTTCCGGCCCCTCCTTCCGCCTCTCGGCTTCCGGAAGGGCCGGGGCTGCTCAATGGATTCTGATATCTGAGTTTCCCGCATCACCTCCTCGCATCAATCCGGACAACTTCAGGCGTCTTCCTCCTCGTCCGTATCCTCCGCCATACCCAGCAACACTTCAGCCTCGCGTATCACGAACTCCGATTCCTCTGCCGGTACGTTCACCTTCGCAGGTTCAGCCGGCCCTGCATGTTCTTCAGGCTTCACCGCATTGGTCTCACATGCGATCACCTGCACCTCGCCGCCTTTCCCCGAAACAGTCTCTTCCTCCGCTGGCTGGCACAGGGGCTGGGGCTTCCCCGTCACCTGAATCTCAATCCCGCCACGGAAGCAGACCTTTTCTCCCGGGACCACCTTCTCCACGATCCGAAGCCAGAAGGCACTGTCCTTCTCCCGCGTCCTCTTCCGGAAGTCTTCCTCGCTGATACACGCATCGTCCGGATCCCCCATATGGATGATCCGGTCCTTCTCCTCCACCAGAAGATTCCTCAGGGTCCACTCCTCCCGCTGGGCAGTGCTCCTCTTCATCTGATCTGCCCCGTTCAGCTCAAGCTCCGCAATCCTCGACCGGATTTCATCTTCGCGCTCAGGCAGTCTCTCCACGGCACTTCCCACCTGCCGCTTGACTTCTTTTTCCGTCCACAGCACACCACACACATCGCAGGCCCAGGACGTCTTCCGCTGGCCGACGCCCCGCATGAGTGTCCCGCATTTACAGTAGGTCCTGCCGCGCAGAAGATACCTTGACCCGAACGCATTCCCGTGGTTCTCATACACCTCTCCCCGCAGCCACAGTTCGTCCGCTGCCCGCTGGAAGATGCTGTGGGGAATGATCGGGGGATGGGCATCCTCCACATAGTACCTGGGCACCCGCCCCTTGTTCACGACCTGCTTGTGAGTCAGCACATCCTCGATGAAGGTCTTCTGCAGGAGCAGGTCCCCCGCATACTTTTCGTTTCTCAGGATGTAGTAGATGCTGGACACGAACCAGGACGTCGCCTTGGACCCGGACAGCACACCCTCCCGCCTGAGATTTGTGGCAATCATCTTGGGGGAATAGCCGTCCAGGAAGTCCCGGAAGATCCGCCGCACCACCGTCGCCTCGGCTGAATTGATCACCAGCTTCCCGTTTTTCTTGTCATACCCCAGGAACCTCGAGCAGTTGATCATCGGGATCCCCTGCTGGAACCGGTACCGGATACCCAGCTTCACGTTCTGTGAAATGCTCTCGCCCTCCTGCTGGGCAATGGATGCCAGGATGGTCAGGATCAGCTCACCTGTGCCCTCCAGGGTGTCGATGCCCTCCTTTTCGAAGGACACCCCGACACCGACACTCTTGAGTTTCCGGACCACCGTCAGACAGTCCAGCGTGTTCCTCGCAAACCTCGATATGCTCTTGGTCAGGATCAGGTTGATCTTCCCCGCCATCGCATCCTCGATCATCCGGTTGAAGCTGTCCCGCTTCCTCATGCTCGTCCCAGTGATGCCCTCGTCCGCGTAGATCTCCACCATCGTCCAGTCCGGGTTCCGGCAGATCAGGTCATGGTAGTGGCTGCACTGGACCTCATAGCTACTTTCCTGCTCCTCCGAGTCCGTCGACACCCGGCAGTAGGCTGCCACCTTCAGCTTCTCCGGTGCATCCGGACCCCGCCGCAGATCCTCCGCCTTGATCACCGTGACCCTGGGCCGCTTCACGCCGTCCCCGCTTTCCTCCTCTGGCAGGGGCTTCAGGGCATCCTCGCTCACCGACAGCACATTTTTGTACGGGTCCGTATACCCCAGCACCCGGTTCACGCAGATGAACTCCTCCCGCGTCACGATGGCCTCGTGAATGTCCGGTGCAAAGTACTGGTCCTTCTCGCCCCGGTTCACGTGCCGCTTGAAGTTCTCGTCGCACCAGGTCTTCTGAAGCAGCAGATCCCCCGTGTAGGTCATGTTCGTCAGGATCGCCGTGATCGTGTTCTTCGTCCAGGTGGCAGCATACTTAGTGGGAATTCTCCTCTCCTCCAGTTCCCGTGCAATGTCGCCCGGATCATCCCCTCGAAGGGCCCTGGAAAAGATCTCCTCGACGATGGGCTTCTCCCGCCGGTTTGGCACGAGTCCCCCATCCCTCACGTCGTACCCATATGGCGGCCTGCTGTAGTGGTAGGCACCCGCCTGGAACCTGTGCCTGATGCCCAGCTTCACGTTCAGGGAAATGGACCTGGACTCCTCCGTCGCAAAGGACGACAGGATCGACAGGAACAGCTCATTGTCCATGCTCCCCGTGTCGATCTGCTCCTTCTCAAAGACCACCGACACATGCAGGGCCTTCAGGGCCCGCACCAGGTTCAGGCAGTCCACGGTGTTCCGGCTGAACCGGGACACGGACTTGGCCAGGATCATCTGGACCCTGCCGTCCCGGCAGTCGGCCATCAGCTGCATCAGAACCGGTCGGGTGCTGGCAGATGTGGCAGACAGCCCGTCCTCCGCGTAGATGCCGACCAGCTCCCAGTCGTCGTGCTCCTGGATGTACTCCAGGTAGTGGCTCTGCTGTGTCTCCAGGGACGCTTCCTGGACCTCCTCGTCCGTGGACACCCGGCAGTAGGCTGCCACCTTCACCCTGCGCCGGGTGATGGCCTGCTCGCCGCCGGTGATGATCCGCACATCCCTGTGCTCCTCCTGGGTGAAATGTGTTACCTGGGTTCCCTGGGTCTCCCTATTCTCCGTCAGCAACATGGTGTACCTCCTTGGATTGGTTGGTATTTTCCTGTACCTGTCTGCTACCTGGCTTCTGCCTGTCCGCAGACAGGCCTGGTACCACCCAAGATTGTTCCCTGTGCCATACATTTCCTGCTATCCTTCACCCCCAATGTCACGCCGGCCGAAAGTCCCTGCCCCTCCCCTCCCGGATTGATGCCGATCGAATGACAAAAAGGCGTCCTGTACCTTAACAGGACGCCCGTTCTTCGTATGTTGTCTGTCTTGCCCGCTCGCCGTCACAGAATCTCAAACCCGTAAAAGTCCATGTGCCCACTTCCCCGGTAGCGAAAGTACAGGGGCCAGGTGCCATCCGGCACGCTCAGGGTGCCGGTAAAGCTCTTCCGCCCGCCTGAAAGCTCCACGTGGATGCCCGCAGAAAGCACTTTGAAGTCCGGTGCCACGGACACCTCCACGGTGCCCGTCCCCCGGCCGCATGCCGAAACCCTGATTTCCTTCTCCGCATCGAAGGAAAAGTACTTGAAGCCAGCCACGCTCCCGTCCCGCATGTTTGCGACATACTGGACGGAATGCCTGTCCCCGTCCCTGCCGCTCTGGGTGATGTACGGGTGCAGCTTCTTTTCGAACTTCCGGTCGTACCTCGCCGTGCCCTCCCGGCTCCACAGGTTGCAGGCAATGCCGGCAGAATAATTTCCGCGCCCCGCAAGGGGTCCCCCGTTCAGGCCGCAGGACGTGACCTCCGCCTGTTTGAATCCGCCGTCCGGTGTCCGAACCAGCCGCTCTGCACAGGCCTGCCTCGAGTAGGAATGCTGATTCGTCTGCCGGTGGTAGAAGATGTACCAGTCCCCGTTCAGCTCCACCATCCCGCCGTGGGTGTTCCCAAGGTAGTTTGCCGCATGCTGCTCGTCCGTGTTCCCGTGCAGGTACAGATCCCCCTGGTCCACCAGCGTCCCGCCGAACCGGTATTCCCCGTCCGGCCGGTCGCTGACGGCATAGCACAGCTCGTGGTTGTTGGTGGACGAATACACGAAGACATACCTGACGTCAATCTTCCGGATGGAACTGGCCTCGAAGAACTCGTGGCCTTTGAAATCCTCCGGGGCATGGTTCGTCTTCAGGGGAAAGAGCAGCTTCGGGCCGGATCTGACCGTCACCATGTCCTGCTCCAGCTCCAGCACCACGCCGCCGCTGCTTTTGTGTCCCCGAAACCGGCTCATGATCGCCGGCACGTGGGTCTCAAAGCCCGAGTACAGCCAGACGCGCCCGTCATCGTCCACCAGGACGCCGGGATCAAAGGGGAACTCGTCGCCCTTCTTCCGCCCCCAGACCGTCCCATCCGGATAGTGCACGTGCCCGCAGAACGTATACTCCCCGTCCGGCCGGTCACACACGGCCACGCCGATGACGCCAAGGAAATCGTAGGCATAGTAGAGATAGTACCGCCCGTCCGGCCCCTTCGCCACGTCCGGTGCAAACAGGATCCGAAGGCCCAGCCGGTTCATGGGATCCTGGTTTTTCCGGTAGATGACCCCGGAGCAGGTCCAGTCGCTCAGATCGCTCAGGGGTGCCGACCAGCACACGTAGTCTTTCACGCAGAAGAGCTTTGCATTGAACTTGTCGTGGGATCCGTACACGTAGACCCGGTCCCCGAAGATGTAGGGCTCGCCGTCCGGGATGTACTCCCAGGACGGCAGATAGGGATTGAACGCCTGCATATGCTCCCGCCTTTCAAAAAGGCAGGTGCCAAAGGATTGCTGCCCCGGCACCTGCCTGTGTCTGTTTACTTACTTGCCTGCCTTCTGTTTCTTTGCGGCCTTCCGGAACACGACGATCCCGCTGAGCAGGATGCCAAGCACCAGGACGCCGTCCACCAGATACATCAGCTTCTGCCACGCTGGCATCGTGTAGCCGATGATCTCCCCGTTCAGGGCATTGGTGTTGACCAGGACGTACAGGACGTTCTTTGCGTTCTGCCGAAGGATCGAAAGATCCGCAGGGTCCGCCGGGTCGCACCAGGTCTTGGGCAGTGTGGCCAGGTTGATGTCGCCGCCCGCGTAGGCCATCTGCTCGGTGACCATGTGCTCGCAGGTGTTGAAGTCGGTGATCACAAGGCCCACAAAGCCCCACTCCTCGCGCAGGATCTCGGTCAGAAGACGGTAGTCACCGCCGGTCCACCTCGTCCCGATCCGGTTGAAGGATGACATGATGGCCCTCGCCCCGCCCTCCTTCACGATGATCTCAAAGGGCTTCAGGTATATCTCCCTCAGGCTCTGCTCGGTCAGCCACGAGCAGTCACCGTTGGATGCCCGGTGGGTCTCCTGGTCGTTCGCCGCAAAGTGCTTGACGGCCGCAAACACGCCCCGGCTCTGCAGGCCCCGAACCTCTGCCGCGCCAAGCTTGCCGGTCAGATAGGGATCCTCGGAGTAATACTCGCCGTTTCTGCCGCCGAAGGGGGAACGGTGGATGTTGACGCCCGGGGCATAGATGCCGGTGTAGGGCATGCCGCTTTTTTCATCGCCCCAGATGCCCTCCTCGCCCATGGTCTCGCCGAACTCCTCCAGAAGCTCCACGTTCCACGTGGATGCCACCACGGGGCCCGAGCAGTAGTAGGCCACGTCGTAGACGGCCTCCTTGTTCATGAAGTTCACATAGCCCGTAGGTCCGTCGTACTCGTAGGTGATCGGGACCCCCACGCTGTCCATGCCAAGGGTCTGGTAGGCACACTTGTCCACCAGCTCAATGAGCTCGGACGGGCTGCACTGATCAAGGAACTGCTCCCACCTCGGATCGTCGTAGCTGACGAAGGGCAGATAGCTGGCCACAGAATCGGCCTCGGCCTTCGGCAGCAGGTCACGGAACATCATCGTCACGGGGGCACCGAACGTGGGTGCCGCGACTATGTCAAAATCGTTCGGGTTATTGTGGTTCGTGTTCAGGAAGTCCTCCAGGACATCCGGGTCCATGGCCCGCTCATCATCCGTCGGGGCATCCGGGTAGGTTCCCTCCCAGTCGCTTCGGGACAAAACCGTGGACAGCTGGAAGTCGGAATTCGGATACCAGTCGTAGTCGGTGTACCGGTTGATGACCTCATTCCCCGTCACCGGGTCCTCCTCAAACAGGATCTCGGTGTCCACCTGGAAGGGGATCGTGAATACGTCCGTGTGGGCATCCTTTGCGATGAACAGACTGTAGTCACCCGCCTCCAGCTCGTACCCCTCGGTCAGGTTGTCGTTAGAATCAAGGTAGTCGTAGGACGCAAAGTAGTAGGGATCGATGGTCAGCTCCACGACGCCGGACTCGCCCGGTTCAAGAAGCTCCGTCTTTGCAAATGCAGCCAGCACCTTGTAGGGCTTCTCGATGCCGCCCTCCGTATAGGGTGCACTCACGTAGGCCTGCACCACGTCCTTGCCTGCAACGCTTCCGGTGTTGGTGACCTTCACAGACACTTTGTAGGTCTCATCCCCCGAAATCGGGACATTCCGAAGGGCACTGTCGTCCTCCACTTCCCACTCAAAGGTCGTGTAGCTCAACCCATAGCCGAAGGGGAACACCACATGCTCACGGTACCAGTCCTCTCCGTCCGTGTAGCCGCGGGTTTCCCAGTAGCGGTAGCCCACGTACTCGCCCTCCTCGTAGTCCACGAAGTAGTACATGCCGGGGGCATACTTGTCGCCGTCCGGGATATTGTTGTCACCGAAGTTCACGTAGGTGGGGTTCTCTTTGAAGTCCCGCGCCCAGGTGTCCACCGTGTGGCCGGACGGGTTCACAGCGCCCGAAAGGATCTCGCCCACGGCCACGGTGCCCATCTTGCCCGGGAATCCCATCCACAGGCAGGCATCGATGCTCTCCTGGTAGGCATAGTAGCCCGGGTCCGTCAGGAAGGCCGCCTCCATGGAAGAGGGAATGTTCAGAAGAACGATCACCTTCTGGAACCCGGCCCCGCACACGGCCTGGAGCAGGTCCGTCTCGTTCTGGTCCAGCTGCAGGTAGTGGTCGTCATCCTGCCTCGCCCCCGCCATGCCCTTCATGGTCCTGGGAAGGTCAAAGCCCTCGCCACCGATCCTCGTGAACACCACGATGGCGGCATCACTGTAGTCCTTGTAGCTGCTTTTCACATCCTCCGTGTACCTGCTCTGGGGTGTCTCCGCCGTCGCAATCATCTGGTTGCCGCCGGAATCCAGGTCCGTCGAGTTGGGCTGCCGCTTCGCGCCCGACTGGCTGTCATTTTCGTAAAATGCCTTCAATGTCGGGTTCACCTGGAAGCCGGCCCTCGTCAGTCCCTCGTGCAGGGGGACCGCATCGTCCAGGTTTCCGCCGGACGAGCCGGAATTTCCGTAGGACAGGTTCACGCTGTTCTTGCCAAAGACGCTGACCTTCGCCCCGCTTTTCAGGGGCAGGGCCGCACCCTCGTTTTTCAGCAGCACCGCGCCCTCCTCCATGAGACGGATGTTCATCTGGTTGGCGTTCTCATACGCCTCCGCCTTGGATGTGGAATTCACCGGGGTATAGAGGGGCACCGCGCCGTCTGCATAGATTCCCTTCGGGCCTCCGAAGGCAAAGTTGAAGAAGGTCCGGAAGGTGGTCATGATCAGGACATTGGCCACGATCGCAAGGACCAGAAGGAAGCAGACGATGCCCGTCCAGATCCGGGTAGCCCTGTAGGACATCAGGCTCTTTTTCTTATCTGCCATCTCGTTTACCTCAAGCCTCTGCATTTTCTCAGTAATTCTTTGCCGGCAGACCCTTCGTCTCATCCCAGGTCAGCACGGCCTCGGTCTCGATCTTCACGCAGTCCACCATGGGACCCACGGCCTGGTAGGTCGTCCCCTGGATGGACGTGTTGTTGTTCACGCGAAGGACCAAAGTGTTTGCACCCTTCTGGATGTGGGCACCCTCCACGAGCACGAAGGTCTCAAAGGGGATCTTGGATTCCAGGCCCGCATCCGGTGCAAGGGACAGGGTGAAGGGGGCATAGTCCAGGGAAACGTCGTTGAGCAGCACGGAATAGTTGCCGCTGTCAAAGGTGAAGGTGCCGGGCAGCTCGCTGGACACGGACAGGCTGATGGTCGCGTCATCCACGTCCTCATCGCTTGCAAAATAGAACTCCAGGCTGATGCCGTTCTTATAGAGGAAGCCGACCCAACGGCCATTGCTGGGATTCAGGTTCCCGTCCGCGTCAAACTGGATCATGGAACGCTCGGTGGACACGCCGGAAGATCCGACGCCCTCCTTGCCGGTCAGGTCCGTGTCCTCGGCCTCAAAGGCATATTCCTGCCTCCCGCTTACGGTCTTCTGCCACTTTGCCAGGATGGTGATGTCCTCCTCCACGGACTTTGTGAAATCAAGGCCTCACCAAAGGTTCCATCCGTGTACCAGCCGTCAAAGGCATAGCCGGCCCTTGTGGGATCCTGGGGCTTTTCGACCGTTGTGCCCTTCTCCACGGGACGGGTGTACTCCACCAGCTTCACGCCGTAGTAGTCATAGCTGAAGGTGACGGACGCATACTCCGCTCCGTCCTTTTTCCAGAAGGCATACAGGGTCGTGTCCTTCGTGACGGGTGCCTCAAAGTCAAAGGCCTCCCGGAAGTCGGGATCGGTATACCAGCCCTCCAGGGTGTAGCCGTCAAGGGTCATCTCTGCCCGCTCCACCTTCGCGCCGCCCGCCACGGTGGCCTGTTTTTCACCCGCATCCCCGCCGTCAAAGGTCACGGTGTAGCCGGACGAGGACACCGTCACGTTGATTCTGGTGTTCTTCCCGCCGAACTCCACCTTGATGCTCTTGCTGCCCTCGGATGTGAGGGAAGTGGACGAGAAGGTGACGCCGGGATCGGTCATGGGCACTTCCTGGGTGGTCTTGTCTGCATAGGTGACGGTCAGCACGCCGCCTTCCGGGGAAAACGTCTCGCCCACCACGTACACGGTCCGCGCCGGCTTTTCCGACACGGCGATCTTCTTCACGTTCTCGGTGGAATAGGCACTCTCGCCCGCGGCAAACCCGCACAGGCAGAGCAGCAGGGCAACGGTCATGAGAAGTATGCGTGAAAGCAGTCTGTGGTTTCTCATCTTGACTCTTCCTTTCCCATTTGTTGTGTTCTTTTTGTGGGTTCTGCTTGTTATGGTTTATTGTTTATTATGATGAATATCCGTTTGAATTTTGTGCTTTGATACCTGGAAATCGGGTTTCCTCCATTCCAGCCTGCCCCCACAGAAGAATCTGTGAGGGCAGGACTGGTTCATGGGTTTATATGTTTTCCGATGGGTTTATCTTAAGGGTATTTCGGGCTTCCCCGTCTCATTCCACCACCAGGGTGATGGTCCGGGTGAGCTCTCCAAGGTAGATGCCGCTCATCCAGAGCTTGCCGACCCAGCCGGCTGTGATGCCGCCGGCAGGCAGCTGCAGGTGGACGGTGATCTCATAGGTTCCGGGCACGGTGGGCACACCGGAGATGGTCAGGCTCTTCTCGGCCTCATAGGAACCGTAGGACAGGCCGTACACGGTCTGGTACTCTTTCTCGCTCGTGATGCCCTCCGGCAGCTCACCGTCCACGGTGAAGGTGTACTCATACGCCTCGGCATACTTTCCTGCCAGGACGTCCGCCGTGGGCATGTCGCCGGCCGTGGAATCCTCGTTCCTCGGGATGGCACCGATGTTGCCTCGATAGATCGGATGGGCCTCGATGTCCGCGCACTCGTTCCAGTCCTCAAACTCCTTGTAGAGGTTGATGATCTGCACCTGCTCGGCCATCATCCGGCCGGGACGGAAGCCTTCGTTCTCCACGGCCACGCCGCCAAGGCCGCCGCCGAGTGTATAGCGCTTGCCATACTGGAAGTAGTCGCTGTAGATGCTCAGGTTCAGTTCCTCACCGGCCTTCACGGTCACGGTGTTGTTGTCCTCGTTTTCAAGATACTGGCCATTCACCTTCACTTCCAGGTCGCTGACCACGTGGATCACGATGTCGGCCTCGAAGTCGACCCAGTTGTTGGTGACGCCGCTGACCTTCACGGGATAGTCGCCGATCTGGGCTGCCGTGCCGGTGATGTTGCTGCCGCTCAGCTCAATGCCCTCGGGCAGCTCGCCCTCCACCAGCTGAAGGTTCGTCACGTCGTCCAGGCCTTCCATGACCAGGGACACGGTGGTCGGGATGTGCTGGCCGAAGTACACATGGCCAAGGCCCAGCTGCACGCCGTTCTTTGCTGTGATGGAATTCACGGTGGAGAACAGCACGTGCTGTGCCGCCGTGCGGACTGCATAGTAGTGGGTGTTGCTCAGGGTGGAATTCACGCCGGCCTCCAGTTCCTCCTGGCTGCCCGGCACCTTCACGGTGTTATCCTGTGTACTCCACTCGCCG
Organism: Clostridia bacterium; assembly: GCA_017460395.1. Lineage (GTDB taxonomy): Bacteria > Bacillota > Clostridia > Christensenellales > Aristaeellaceae > UBA2943. Next base: position 10,601 of record JAFUBA010000170.1, read on the forward strand.
CGGGTTACATCGTACACGGGGTACTGGGCACCGTTGCCAAGGGGCTGCTCGTCGCCGGTTCTCACCAGCAGGTTGATGGGATCATAGGCCTTGACCCAGGCGTCGGTGATGGAACGGCCCTTGAACTGCCACTCACCGCGCACCAGCTTCTTGTGCATGGCGTAGTTGACGGAGGCATTCCAGAAACCGATCCGGTTGAAGGAAGACATGTAGCCCACGGTGTGGCCTTCCTTGGCCAGGGCTTCGAAGGGCTTGGCGTACAGCTCACGGATGACCTGCTCGTCGGCAAACATCAGCACGCCGCCCTTGGTGTTACGATACTGTTCCTGCTCGTTGAGCATCATGTGCTTGACGTAGGTGATGGTGCCCTTCTCGGTGGCTGCCGCCGTCACGCTGGACGCGATGGCTGCTGCCAGGACGCCGTCCTCGGAGTAGTACTCAAACATACGGCCGCCCAGGGGGCTTCTGTGCAGGTTGGTGGCAGGGCCGGCCCAGCCGCCGATGTTGCCCTTCAGGATGACCTCGTTGCCGATCAGGCGTCCCTGCTCATGGGCCAGGTCCACGTTCCATGTGGCTGCCACGATGGGGGCACTGGGCCACAGGGTACCGCTGCCCATCTGCACGGGGCCGTCGGTGTAGCCTGCCTCGGGGATGCCCAGGGAGGCGATGGTCAGGGTGCCGCCGCCCTTGGACACCAGGTCGCACAGTTCATTCCATGTCAGCTGATTCATGAAGGCTTCCCACTTTTTGGAGCCCTCATCGGTCGCCGCGACGGCCACGCCGTTTTCCACAGTGGGATCGCTGAAATAGGTGTCCGCCATGTCGGCCAGCCTGATGGTCACATCGGAGAAGTCCTCAGGATGGGCTTCTGCCTGGGTCCAGGTAGACGGGACCTCGCTTACGTACCACGGATCGTCCTCGCTGTCCTGGTAAACCTGGTAGTTCTCCTGGCTGTCCAGCCAGGCAATGGTGCCCTCATCGTAGGTACGGTCCTCTTTGCTGTTGGGCACGGGGATGGTCAGGCCGTCTGCACGGGTAATGACGTTGTCAAGATAGCCGTCTGTCACGGTGGTGTAGTCATCAAGGAACACGGGCTCGATCTTCTCGCCGGTTTCAAGGTCCGTATCGCACAGGATCG
>JAFUBA010000171.1 GCA_017460395.1 Clostridia bacterium
AATCAGGGAGGAAGCCAGAGCGGAACTCCTGAACGAAATCAGGGAGGAAGCCAGAGCGGAACTCCTGAACGAAATCAGGGAGGAAGCCAGAGCGGAACTCCTGAACGAAATCAGGGAGGAAGTCAGAGCGGAACTTCGAAAAGAACTCTGGGAAGATATAGCAAATAAGACTGCTATGCAAGTGATCGATGGTTTCCTCAAGAAGAATCCTCAAATGGATGCAAAGGAAGCATGTGAAGTGCTGAGTTTTCCATATCAGAAGTATTTGAACGCCCGTGCAACATATGCGTGACCTGACGTCGTGCCGGATGATCAGAATGTTCCCCAGAAGACGGGTGGCCGGATAAAGAGATTTGCTGGTTCAATAGTCTCAGGGAACAGAAATGACGCTGCAGTGTGTTTTTGATGAGTACTTGAGGCATTATTGGGATAAGGTCTGCAACGAAGGTTTTGTGTTTGTTCATCCGATCCAATGCTGGACACTGTGGACGTTGAATGCAGGAAGTGAAGGATGCTCTACAGGCCGCTGCCTTCACGAGCGTGACACCAACAGACATCCGATAGATTACATGGGTGTCCTGCGATACTTCTTCCGCTGCCACACATACATTGTCATTCGAAGGGCACCCTGCGGGATGCCCTTTTTGGAAGTCTTGCAAGGCGATCGCCATGGTCGCATCAGCAGGGCAAACGGCATATGCAAAGAGATTGCAGGTCAAAAACGAACGTGCTATACTTCAGACAGTTTCATGGAATCCGACAAGATGCAAGGAGGTAGTTTCCTGTGAAGAGAAGAATCGGTATCCTGACAAGTGGCGGAGACTGTCCTGGTCTGAACGCTGCCATCCGCGGCGTTGCCCGTGCATCCTATGAGATGTTCGACTGTGAAATCATCGGCATTCATGACGGCTATCGCGGCCTGATCGAGGGCGATACGCAGGTCATGAACCGCAGCCAGTTTTCTGGTATTTTGACCCTGGGCGGCACCATTCTTGGCACGGCCCGTACGCCCTTCCGTAACATGAAGGTCATCGGAGAAGACAAGGTCGACAAAGTCGCCGCCATGAAGAAGACGTACAAGGACCTGAAGCTGGACTGTCTGGTCACCCTCGGCGGCAACGGCACCCACAAGACCGCGAACCTGCTGAGCGAGGAAGGCCTCAATGTGATTGGTCTTCCCAAGACCATCGACAATGACCTTTATGGCACGGACTTTACCTTCGGTTTTCATACTGCCATGGATATCGCCACCGACGTCATCGACAGGATTCATACCACCGCTGCGAGCCACGGGCGCGTCATGTGCATTGAGATCATGGGCAACAAGGCTGGCTGGCTGACGCTGTACAGCGGTGTAGCCGGCGGCGCGGATGTCATCCTGATCCCCGAGATCCCCTACAAGATCGAGGAGGTGGCCAAGGTAGTAGAAGCCCGCGCAAAGAACAACAAGGGCTTTACCATCATCGCTGTGGCGGAAGGTGCCATGAACCGCGAGGAAGCGAAGATGAAGAAGAAGGAGCGGGAAGCAAGGCGCGCCGAGACACACTATTCTGCCAGCGCGGACGTGGCAGCCCAGCTCTCCAAGATGCTTGGAGTGGAAGCCCGCAGCGTGGTGCCCGGTCACATTCAGCGCGGTGGCACACCCAGTGCCTACGACCGCGTGCTGTCGACGCAGTTCGGCGTCCATGCGGCAGAGCTTATCCGGGATGGCGTGTTCGGTGTGACTGTTGCGCTCAAGGGCAATCAGATCACCCACAATGCCCTCAAGGACATCGCAGGCGTGCCGAAGCTGGTGCCGGACGATGACCAGATGGTGCAGATCGCAAGGACCATGGGCATTTCCTTCGGCCGCTGAGCGCGGATTAGATCATAGAGAGACTGAGAAAAGAGAACGGTGCAGGCCGTTCTCTTTTCTGGAAAGACAGTTTGCATGCAATCAGGACTCATATCTCTTTTGGCAGCGGGGGTGATGCTGCTGGAGAGCAGCGTGAGCATGGTGGCACCCCACCAGGATCCTTCCTCCCCGCTCTTTCTGGTCAATCGGTCCTACAGGGTGAGCAGCCGCTATGTGCCAGCGCTCCGGGAAACCCAGGTGCCAGGACAGGTCAGGCGCTTGACGCCTGAGGCTGCCACGGCGATGGAGGAGTTGTTTCACGCATGCCTGGAGGAAACGGGAATCACCCTCATCTCTGTCAGCGGCTACAGGGAATATGACAAGCAGGACCGCATCTACAGGCGGAAGCTGAAGAGCGTGAAAGGGGACCAGGAGGCCGCGGATGCATATGTGGCTCTGCCGGGGTCCAGTGAGCATCAGACAGGGCTTTCCATGGACATCGGCCAGAGGGACAGTAAAACCGCCCTCGGTGAGGAATTTGGTACGACCGCGGGCGGAATATGGGTGCGGGACAACTGCTGGCGCTTTGGTTTTGTGATCCGGTACGACCTGGGGTGGGAGGACATCACGGGCTATGCATATGAGCCGTGGCATCTGAGATTTGTGGGAAAAGAAAATGCGGAAAAACTGCACGATAACCTTATGCCGCTTGAGGAATTTCTGGTGCTTGAGCGGACACAGATCCTGCTGGAGCTCATGGTGCCCTGGACAGATGGAGAAAAAGTATGACGATGAAACAATGTAGACAGCTGATATCCCTGCTGCTTGCGTTCCTTCTTCTCTTTGGAGGAGCGGTCCTATCCGAGGAGGAAGAGGAGGAAATTGAGTTTCTTCCGGACGATGAGGTCTTCCTGGAGGACACCACCGACTATGGGGACGTGCCCTGGAATTTTCCTGTCGACCTTCAGGATATGGACCCGGCCATGATTCGCCTGGCCAACAAGTATGTGCTGCTGGGGAAGGACTATAAGCCGGATCCCATCATGACCATGGTGAGGCGGAAAGCCAACAAGGACGGAAGCAATGCCAACGGCGGTGTGAACAAGGCCTCCACCTCGGAGATGAAGCTGCAGAAGGAATGCGGGGAAGCACTGGTGGCCATGTTTGAGGGTGCTCTTCAGGACGGGATCACGCTGTATCTGAAGAGTGCCTACCGGTCCTACCAGACGCAGAATACCATGTACTATAACAGGCTCAAGAACAATCACGGCAAGGATGACGGCTGGGTGTCCAAGCCCGGCGCCAGCGACCACCAGACGGGCCTGGGGTGTGACATCGTTTCCAAGGCATGGCGATCCAAGGCCATGAATGCTCAGTTTGCAAAGACCAAGGAAGCCGAATGGATGAAGGAGCACGCTCAGGAGTACGGGTTTATCCTCCGATATCCCAAGGACAAGGAGGATCTGACCGAGATCAATTTTGAACCCTGGCATTACCGCTATGTGGGGATCCCTGCGGCGAACTATATCATGAATGAAGGCATTTGCCTGGAAGAGTTCCATGAGCAGCTGCAGACAGCCATCGACCAGTTCCTGGAAGACGGCGGAAATCCAAAACTCGTGGAGCCTTATATTCAACGGTCTGCCGAATGAAAAAGCGCTTCGGACCTTACTGGCCCGAAGCGCTTTTTCTTGGCATCACAATTTGACTGACTTTGACCTTAATCCTCTTTCACAATTGGCAGCTCGAACCAGAAGGTAGTGCCTTTCCCTTCCTCGCTGTCAACACCAAACGCAGCCTCATGTTTTTCGAGGATCGTGCGCACGATATTCAGCCCCAGTCCACTCCCGATGACCGCCCGCCGATGGGTCTCGCGGGTTCTGTAGTAGCGGTTCCAGATGAGGTCCAGTTCATCCTTTGCAATGCCCTTGCCGGAGTCGCGGACAGAAATGCGGACCACGTCACCACGCCTTTCCTGCAGCACCGTGACAGTCTTGTCATCGCCCGTGTAGGTCAGGGCGTTGCCGAGGAGGTTGTAGACCACCTGGCCGATGCGGGTTTCATCTGCATGCGTCTGGATGTGCTCGGATGGCGAAAAATCGATGCAATAGCCGTCCTTTGCCGTGAGCTTTCCGACCCGTAGGACCATCTGCTCCACCGAGTCTGTCAGGCAGAAGGTGGCAGGCTGCATCTCTGTGGCGCCCGCCTGCATGCGGCTGAAGTCCAGAAGCTCGTTGACCAGGGTGGTCAGGCGCGCTGTCTCATCGATGATGATCTGCATGTTTTCCGGGGTGGTCTCGGAGGGAAGGTCCCGCATCATCTCAGCATAGCCGCCGATCATGGTCAGAGGCGTGCGCAGATCGTGGGAAATATTGGCGATGAGCTCATGCTGCAGATTCTCCACCTGGCTCAGGTCGTCGGCGGCCTTGAGGAGGGTATCGTTGAGCTCTGCGATCTCCCTGTATCCTCTGGCGTGCTGCGGCCTCGTATACTGAGCGCGGCTCAGGGCCTTTGCGGCCTCGTTGGTCTCAATGATCGGCCTCGACAGTCTGCGGGCCATGAGGTAGGAGATGAGAAGCGCCGCCAGAGACACAATGACCGTGATCACCAGGAGCTGGGAGCGAAGCGCCGCGACGGTGGAATAGACGGGGGAGATCTGGGAGTTGAGCAGGAGCGTCCCTGTCGAGCCGTCTGTCAAAAGCACGCGCCTTGCATACAGCATGCTCATGGTGGTGCTCTCCTGATCCACAAAGGAGGCATAGAAGGGTTCCTTCAGATGAACCTTCCGGGCATCCCGCCGCCCGGCGGGCAGGCCGCGTTCATCACCTGAATCCGGAGATGGTGTAAACGTGCTTTCAAAGGGATATTCGGAGGGAAGGTCAGAAGTTTCCAGGAAGGAGCCATTGCCGATCAGGGCTGTGGCCTGCATGCGGAACATTTCGGTGATGGGCGTCCCGTCTTCGGGCGCTTTGTCGCACCAGAAGGAGAGACTCCTGCTTGACACCCGGTGAATCAGACAGTTGCGGGTCCCCTCGGCAGACACAAGCTCCGCCTGGTTCCCGTCCAGAAGAAGAATGCACACATCGTTCTGCTCGGCCAGTTGCGATGCCAGACTCTCCAGGGAATCGGTATCGAGATCCAGATTCTGGACGATGGCCTCTGCGGTCTGGGTGATCTGTCGTGCCTTGAAGCCACGGTAGAAATCATCCAGGAGCAGGATCTGGAACACCCACAAAAGGACGATGATAAAACACACAAAGGCCAGGAGATACAGGATCAGCTTGGCCTGAATGCCCTGGCGGACACGGGATTTACTGTTTTTCAAACCGATACCCCACTCCCCGCACCGTGGTGATCCGGTTCGCATACGGGCCCAGCTCCTTGCGCAGGAGCTTGATGTGGGTGTCCAGCGTCCGGTCATCCTTGTAGAAGTCATAGCCCCAGACATCGGAGATCAGTTTTTCGCGGGTCAGGGCAATGCCCCGATTGCGCACCATGTAAAAGAGCAGCTCATACTCCTTAGGGCTCAGGTCCAGCACCTTGCCACCAATACTCACCTGGTATGCCGTGAAATCGATGACCAGGTCCTCCCCGATGGTGACCGTCTCGTTGGCCGTGCTTTCTGTTTTCGGGGCGGCCCGCTTCAGGATTGCGCTCACGCGCATGAGCAGCTCCTTGGGGGAGAAGGGCTTTACGACATAATCGTCCACGCCGATTTCAAATCCGTGGATCCGATCGTATTCCTCGCCGCGGGCGGAGAGCATGATGACCGGTGTCGTGCTGCTCTTTCGGATTTCCCTCACAGCACTGAAGCCGTCCAGTTCCGGCATCATCACATCCATGATGATCAGGTCATAGGTGCCCTTCCTGCATTTTTCTACGGCATCCATGCCGTTGTCCGCTTCGTCCACCTCATACCCCTCAAAGAGAGCATACTTACGGATCAGATCGCGGATCCCCTTTTCATCGTCGACAACCAGCAGTTTCATGTATTTTACCTCCCGATCGGACAATCAACCTGAGTCAGTATAGACAAGGGGGCGGGAAAAAGCAATCAGCGGTGCGCGGGCAGGCTGACCTGCTTTTCGATCCTGTGTCCGTTTCGCACCAGGGTCATGGAGAGTGGCGCGCTTTCAAGAAGGGCAGTGTCTGCCTGAACGGCACTGGAAAGCGATGTTCCCTTGAGGGAGATGACCAGATCTCCCGGCTCCACGCCCATGTTTTCGGCCAGACTTCCCGCCTGCACGGCGAGCACCGAGACGCCTTCGGCCGTGTCACACAGAAGGAGTCCGATATCCTCTGCACGCAGCATATCTTCGTCAGCTGTAGAAGGGGAAGATACAGGGAAAATGGGCAGCACACGAAAGGCGACAAGGGAGATCCACACGATCAGACCGAGGCCCAGGATGAGAAAGATGACAACAAAAGAGCGGCGCATGTATATCACCTGCATGTGTTTACGGCTTTGCGTGCCCTGGCTTTAAGGGCACAGGGGCAGTATCCTCCCTTCAGGTGATCACTGTGTGAAAGGCGCATGAATCATGCAGGAAATCTGCCGGAACATGGGAAAAAGTGATATAATCCTCTCTGTGTCCTGAAGACGTTTGGTGACCTTCGTTTTCATTGGGACTTTCGAAAGGTGAGGATGAAATATGCCTGGGAAAACAGCGCAAAAGGGAAGAAGAGCAGCGGCCGGCAGAGACAGGATCGGGGGCAGCACCTCGACCGGAGCGCTCAAGATTCTGGCGCTCATCTGCATGCTGACAGACCATGCGGGCAAGATGCTGTTTCCGAACGTTCCGGAGATGCGGCTGATCGGGCGCATCGCATTTCCGCTGTACTGCTGGTGCCTGGTGGTGGGCATGGAGTATACCTCCAGCCCCCTGAAATACCTGGAGCGGATCCTGCTGTGCGGGCTTCTCTCCCAGCCGCTTTACATGCTGGCCCTGAACCACACATGGACAGAACCGAACATCATGTGGACGCTCTCCCTGGGTGTCGCGGCCATCTGGGCGATCCGCGGGAAGAAGCTGCTCAGCCAGATCTGGGGCCCGTGCCTGTGCCTCTATCTTGCGCAGTTCACGCACGCAGACTACGGATTTCGGGGTGTACTCCTCATCCTGATGCTCTATGCGGTGAGATCTTCTAGGGGCGGCATCGCCTCTGTCATGTGTGCCTTCTGCATGTACTGGGGCACCACCTCCTCCGTGCTGCGCGATCCCTTCGGCATCCCGCTGTCGGCGATTGCGAACATGTCATTCTATCCGCTGCTCGCACCCTTTCTGCGCCTGCAGGCCATGGCGATCCTGGCACTGCCCTTCATGCTCATCCAGCTCCCATGGAATCCGAAGATGCCAAAGTGGCTTGGTTATGCGCTCTACCCCATGCATCTGCTTTTGCTGCTGCTCCTTGAGCAGTTCATGTAAAAAACCGAAAAGCACCTGGCTTTTCGGCATATCGGATCTCCTGAGGGAAAAGTCTTCAGGAGATTTTTTCGACGCTTGCAATCTGCCTGTCATGGTAGACGATGCGCAGCGTATCACCATTCTGGAAATCGGGCAGGGGCTTTTCTACGTCATAATAAAACATGCGCTCGTAGTCCTTCCCGAGGTCGTCCACGCACTGCACGTTCATGGCACGGAAGCGCACGCCCTCCACCATGGACACCTCCTGGTCAAAGGAGAGGAAGGTGCCCTCGATCTCGTGGGTGATGCCCGTGAGCATATCCTGGACATGGCGGCGGTAGCGGATGAGGGGGAGAATGGTCAGCTCAAAAAAGAAGATGAAGAGGACACACAGAAGCACGCCTGTCACATCCGTCAGCCATTCAGAGCGGATGGTGAGAGAATAGATCTGAATGCCGAGAAGCAGCAGAAGGGGGACCGCCAGGCAGATCCAGCGTTTTTTTATATCAGCGCTCAGCTGATGGATTTCCTCTGTCCTGTACAAAGAGACGGCCTCCTTTTTTTTATCAATATGGAGAGCATGTAAAGATGAATGGAAGAAGACTGTGTGGCTATGAAAAAGATCGGTTCTTACAGAACAAGATCCCTGCAAATACAAGAAAAGCGGGTCTCTTTCCCCGCCAGCAGAAGGCCTCGGGTCTTTCGTTCAGCCCCTGCAGTTTCCTGATTTCGCACAGAGTTTAGATGAATGATCCGATACTGTCAAGTTCATTGGGCTGCTTCAGA
>JAFUBA010000172.1 GCA_017460395.1 Clostridia bacterium
CAAAGATCATCGGCACCCCCATCCCCAATCTACCCTGGGAGCCCAAGCCCGAGGGATGCAAGGAGGCCATCTGGCGCTACAGCGGTAACCCGATCATCGGGCGGGACGGCAATGCACACTCCAACTCCGTCTTCAACAGCGCCGTCGTGCCTTTCAAGGACGGCTTTGCCGGCGTCTTCCGCTGCGACAGCCGCTCCATCTCCATGGACCTGTTTGCCGGCAGATCAAAGGACGGTCTGCACTTTGAGATCGACGATGATCCGATTCAGATGGAGGGTGCAGATCCCGAGATCCTGAAGAAGGAATACCGCTATGACGCCCGCATCATCCCGCTCGAGGACAAGTATTACATCACCTGGTGCAACGGCTACCACGGTCCCACCATCGGCGTGGCGTGGACCGAGGACTTTCAGACCTTCCACCAGCTGGAAAATGCCTTCCTGCCCTTCAACCGCAATGGTGTCCTGTTCCCGAGAAAGATCGGGGGCATGTACATGATGCTCTCCCGTCCCTCCGACAACGGGCACACGCCCTTTGGAGATATCTATCTCAGCCAGTCAAAGGACCTGGAGTTCTGGGGACGGCACCGGTATGTCTTCGGCACCCTCGGCGGCAACGGCTCCGCCTGGCAGTCCACCAAGGTGGGTCCGGGACCTGCCCCCATCGAGACGGACGAGGGGTGGCTTCTGATCTATCACGGGGTCATCACCACCTGCAACGGCTTTGTGTACCGCATGGGCACGGCGCTTCTGGACATCGATGAGCCCTGGAAGGTGAAGTACCGCTCCATGGACTACCTGATGGCTCCCTGGGAGCTCTACGAGTGCGTGGGCGATGTGCCGAATGTGGTCTTCCCCTGCGCGGCGCTGTGCGACAGTGCCACCGGCAGGATCGCCATCTACTACGGATGCGCCGACACCGTGACCGGTCTTGCCTTCACCACGGTGGATGAGCTTGTGAACTTCACAAAAGAGCACAGCCAGGTCCGCGCATAAGTGGCAGTTCTGCAGCCAGAGATACGACAATGCACGAGGAGGATGACGATGTTTTTTCTGGACAAGCGTGCCCAGGTGATCTGTGACGAGCTGAAAAAGGAGGCCGTCCGGCAGCACATTCCCCTGACGGACTGGGAATACAAAGAGGGCTTTTATCTAAGGCCCGGGGAGGCCGACGCAGCTGGCCCCTATGAAAACTTTGACGGGAAGACCATGCACTGGTACGGGCCGGACCGGCACTACTGGTTTCGCAGGACCCTCGCCGTGCCCGAGTCCTTCCAGGGCAAAACGCTGTATCTTCACGTGCGCAGCCAGATCGACGAGTGGGATGACGGAAAGAATCCACAGTTCCTTCTGTTTGTGGACGGCGAGGTGGTGCAGGGCATCGACATGAACCACCGGGAGATTCTGCTGACCAGAGAGGCCGAGGCGGGGAAACAGTGCCGTATCGATCTTCAGGCCTACACCGGAACCCTCCACCAGGAGTTCAACCTGATCGTGGAGCTGCGGGAGGTGGACCCCGAGATCGAGGGACTCTACTGGGATCTGCAGGTCCCACTGCAGGGCTTTTCCAGGATGCCGGAGGACAGCCGGGCCAGGATGGACCTGACAAAAGTCCTGAACGATACGGTGAACCTTCTGGACCTGAGGCAGCCATACTCCGAGGCGTACTATGCCTCCATTCGAAAGGCCCGGGCCTACATTCAGGAGGAGCTCTACGGGAAGCTCGGCGGCCACGATGAGGTGATCGCCACCTGCATCGGGCACACACACATCGATGTGGCCTGGTGGTGGACGGTGGCGCAGACCCGGGAGAAAGTGGTCCGTTCCTTCGCCACGGTCCTCAAGTATATGGATGAGTATCCCTCCTACCGCTTCATGTCCTCCCAGCCCCAGCTGTATGTGTTCCTGAAGGAGCGCTATCCGGAGCTCTTTGAAAAGATCCGGCAGCGGGTAAAGGAGGGCAGATGGGAGCCCGAGGGCGGCATGTGGCTGGAGGCCGACACGAACCTGACCAGCGGCGAGAGCCTGATCCGTCAGTTTGTCCACGGAAAGCGCTTTTTCCGCGAGGAGTTCGGCGTGGACAATAAGATCCTGTGGCTTCCGGACGTGTTCGGGTATTCCGGCGCGCTTCCGCAGATCATGAAGCTGTGCGGGATCGATTACTTCATGACCACCAAGCTCGCCTGGAACCAGTTCAACAAGATGCCCTACGACACCTTCCTGTGGCGGGGCATCGACGGGTCGGAGATCTTCTCCCACCTGATCACCACCCTGGGCGTGGGCCAGCCGGTCAGCAACTTCTTCACCACCTACAACGGCATGCTGCACCCGGATGCCCTGATGGGCGGATGGGAGAGGTACCAGCAGAAGGAGATCAACAACGACATCCTGATCTCCTACGGCTACGGGGACGGCGGCGGCGGTCCCACCCGGCAGATGCTGGAAACCTCCGAGCGCATGGAAAAGGGCATTGAGGGTCTCCCGAAGGTCCGCCAGGCCTTTGCAAGAACCTACTTTGACGAGCTCTACGAGCGTGTCCGGGACTCCAACCGCCTGCCCACCTGGGAGGGTGAACTGTACTTTGAGTATCACCGCGGCACCCTGACCTCCATGGCCCAGAACAAGCGCGGCAACAGAAAGGCCGAGCTCGCCCTGATGGATCTGGAGACCGTATCGACGCTTGCATCCGCGGTTCCCTATCCCGCTGAGGATCTGGACGCCATGTGGAAGACCGTGCTCCTCAATCAGTTCCACGACATCCTTCCCGGCTCCGCCATCCGCGAGGTCTACGAGGTCAGCCGGCAGGAGTATGAACAGCTGCAGGAGAAGGCGGCAGCACTGAAGGAAGAGCGCCTCACGGCCCTCCTGGACGGCGACGGGGAGAGCATCACCGTCTTCAACACCAAGGGCTTTGACAGCGACGAGGTGATCTGTCTGCCGGAAACCGCGGCCGCATCCCTCGTGGACGAGCTGGGGCGCGTATGGCCCGTGCAGAAGACGGAGACAGGCGCCGTTGCATACGTGGAAGACCTGCCCTCCAAGGGCTATGCCACCTTCCATCTGCTGGACGAGGCGGCAGATGCAGACGAGCCCTTCCAGATTGAGGGATTTCAGATCGAGACGCCCTTCTATCGGGCGGCATTTGACGCGCAGGGCTTCCTCTGTGAGCTCTATGACCTGGAGGCCGAGCGCGATGTCCTGAAAAAGGGCGAGAAGGGCAATCTGCTCCGGATGTTCGAGGACAAGCCCATGTACTTTGACGACTGGGACATCGACATCTTCTACACGGAAAAGGGCTGGGACGTGGAGGACGTCAGGTCCATGGCGTGGACCGAATGCGGTCCCGTGCGCGCAACGCTCAGGATCGAACGGGAGATTGCAGGATGCACCATCTGCCAGGACATTCATTTCTACGCGGACAGCCGCAGGATCGACTTTGAGACGAAGGTGGACTGGCACGTGCACCAGCACCTTCTGAAGGTCTTCTTCCCCACCGACATCCACTCCGACGAGGCCACGTTCGAGATTCAGTTCGGCAACGTGAAGCGCAAGGTGCACCAGAATACATCCTGGGATGTGGCGCGCTTTGAGTCCTGCGGCCAGAAGTGGATGGACTTCTCGGAGGGATACTACGGCGTGAGCCTCCTGAATGACTGCAAGTACGGCCACTCGGTGAAGGATGGGGTCATCAGTCTCACGCTCATCAAGAGCGGCATCGAGCCCAACCCGGAGTGCGATCAGGGCGAGCATGTCTTTACCTATGCCCTCTATCCCCACGACGGTGACTGGCGCTGCGGCACCGTGCAGGAGGCGTACCGCCTGAACCTGCCCGCGACCGCCTTCCCCGGAAAGACGAAGGACGGGCACTTCTCCCTGTGCGGCACCCAGGACAGCAACGTGGTGCTGGAGACCGTCAAGCGGGCCGAGGACGGGGACGGATGGATCGTGCGAGTGTATGAGTCGGACAACGCAAGGACGAAGACGGCCCTCTACTGGGGCAGAAGCGTCCTGAGCGTCACCGAGTGCAATGCGCTGGAGGAGCCTGTTTCGGAGATGACCTGGGAGGCTGACGAGGAGAGCGGCACCTTTGTGGTACCCTTTGTGATCAAACCCTATGAGATCAAGACCTTCCGGATCCGGGAAGCATAAGTCAGAGACAAAGGAGCAACGAATATGGATTTTCTTCCCATGCCGCACAAAGTGGAGAAAAAGGAAGGGTGCTTTCACCTTGCCTGGAATACGCCCATTGTGCTTGTGAACTGTGAACCCTCAGCCTTTCTGTATGCCAGGATGCTTCAGGAGAAGGTGCAGAAATATACGGGACTGGAGCTGCGCATCCTGAAGGGGGCGCCGGACGGCGCCTGTGTGACCCTGACAGAAGATCCCGCTCTCCCGGAGGATCACTACATCCTGGAGGTGGCGGAAAAGGGAATCGCCGTCCGGGGCGGAAGCGATGAGGCCATCCTTCACGGGGTCATGACGCTCTCCCAGTGGATTCACCGCCATGGTGCAATCCTGCCGGCGCTGCTGGTTGAGGACTGGCCGGACCTTGCCCACCGCGGCTACTATCTGGATGTGTCACGCGGCCGGATCCCGACCCTGGAGACCCTCAAAAAGTACGCAGATCTTCTGTGCGAATACAAGATCAACGAGTGGCAGCTCTACATTGAGCACACCTACCTCTTCCGGAACCTGTCGGAGGCCTGGCGCGACGATGAGCCCCTGGAGGCGGAGGACATCCTGGAGCTGGACCGCTACTGCCGCGAGCGCCACATTGAGCTGGTACCCTCCCTGTCCACCTTCGGGCACATGTACATGATCCTGGCAACGAAGACGTGCGAGGAATTCTGTGAGCTGGAGGGGGCATCCGCTCAGCCCTTTGCCTACACGGAGGCCGGATGGCACCACACGATCAATGTGTCCAACCCGGGCGCCATGGACTTTGTGAAGGGCCTGATTGACGAATACCGGCAGCTGTTTACCAGCCGAAAGTTCAATATCTGCTGCGATGAGACCTTCGATCTGTGCCGCGGAAAGAGCAGGGAGATGGAGGAGCAAAAGCACGAGAAGTACCTGAACCATGTGGTGGAGCTGTGCAGATATCTTCTCGACCAGGGCATCACCCCCATGTTCTGGGGCGACATGCTCTACCGTCATCCCGAAACCTACGATGCCATCCCCAAGGGCGTGATCTGTCTGAACTGGGGCTATGCGGCCAACCAGGGCGAGACGGAGATCCGGGACCTTGCCAGCATGGGCGCAGTGCAGTACGCCTGCCCCGGCGTGGCCACCTGGAACATGATCCTCCCCTGCCTGACCGGCAGCTTTTCCAATATCCGAGCCATGTGCCACCATGCCCACAAGTACGGGGCCATCGGGCTTCTGAACACGGACTGGGGCGACTGGGGCCATGTGTGCCATCCATTCTTCTCCGTGCCCGGCATTCTCTACGGTGCGGCCTTCTCCTGGAACGCAGGGGATGTACCGATGGAGGAAATGAATGATGCCATCTCCTTCCACCACTACGGGGACGCGACGGGCAGCTTCATGCGCGCCTTCGTGGACATGACGGGCAACGAGGCCTTCTCCTGGACCATGGCGGTGCGGTGGATGGAACATGTACGCAATACCCGCGAGGAAATCCTGAAGGAGAGCCTGCCCTCCATGGTGAAGGGCCGGGAAAACAATGAAAAGATGGACGCGGCCCTGCGCTCCCTTGACGCAGCGGCCCAGACGATGGATCCCGCGGAGCGCTGGATCGTGCATGCCCTGCATGTATCCGCCGAGGGCGTGAAGCTCCTCAATGAGATCGGGCTTTACATCGCCTGCCGCGACGGCGGGGAAAAGACGGACTGCCGGGATCCGTATGCACTGGCAGCCGGGCTGGAGAAATGGTACCATGAGTATGTGCGCATCTGGCACACGATCTCGCGCCACGGGACGCTGGAGCGCACGAGGAAGCTGATCGACGGCTACGCCGATGAGCTTCGCGGGCGGGTCATGCAGGAAAAAACGACCATGCTCTGACTGAAATAAGATCATCATTTTGACGGCGACAGAAGAAATTCTGCCGCCTTTTGTCCGTGTGATGGATAAATTGGCAGCGGAAAATTTCACTGCTATTGACGAAAAGATGGACAAGCGCTAAAATGGACCGCAGAAGACCAGATAAGACATTACATTGTGCTTTTACAGCCTTATGACGAATGGTTTTTCATTCGCCTTGGTTTTTGCATTTGTGTCTTTTCAGACCGCAGGGATCTTCTTTTCGGTGCGGTAGTTATCCGATCATACAAACCTTAACTTCTTTCTGAATTTACACCCTAGACAGGGTGTAAACAACGAAAGTCTAGAAAATACGCGGTGTTTTGGCTAAAAGTGCTTGATTCTTCAGCCTGAACTAGGGTATAATTTATACCCTAGAGGAGGGCTGCGCAGAATGGCTATTTTGAAGTCAGACAGTAACATTGTCGCTATACCATTGAATGTGTCTGTCAATAAAAAGGGATATGTATATCTCAACCAATCCACATCCTGGGTTGACAAGAAGAATGGAC
>JAFUBA010000173.1 GCA_017460395.1 Clostridia bacterium
CCCGGTTCAGCTCCCTGGCCAGGAACTTGTAGACAATCTCGTTCACGAGGCTGCTTTTGCCGGAGCCCGAGACGCCCGTCACGACGCACAGGACGCCGAGGGGGATCTCCACGCGGATGTCCCTGAGGTTGTGTGCCTTCGCGCCGGTGACAGTGAGCTACCCTGTGGGCTGCTTTCTTGCCGCCGGCAGGGGGATCATCTTCTTCCCCGACAGGTACTGGCCGGTGATGGACTCCTCGCAGGCGATGATATCATCCACCGTGCCCTCGGCCACGATCCGCCCGCCGTTGACGCCGGCTCTCGGGCCCACGTCCACGATCCAGTCGGCCGCACGCATGGTGTCCTCGTCGTGTTCCACCACGATCACGGAATTGCCAAGGTCCCGCATCTTCTTGAGGGTCTGGATCAGGCGGCTGTTGTCGCGCTGGTGAAGACCGATGGACGGTTCGTCCAGGATGTAGAGAACACCCATCAGGGCGGAGCCGATCTGGGTCGCCAGACGGATCCGCTGCGCCTCGCCGCCCGAGAGGCTGGCCGCGCCGCGGCTGAGGGTCAGATAGCCCAGGCCCACGTCCTCAAGAAAGCCCATGCGGGCGTTGATCTCCCTGAGCACCTGGCCCGCGATCATCTGGTCCTTCTGGGAGAGCATGGAGGGAAGCTCCCGGAAAAAGAGGCGGCTCTGAGCGATCGGAAGCTCGCTGATCTCCGCGATGTTCTTCCCCGCCACCGTGACGCCCAGGGCCTCCGCCTTCAGTCTTCGCCCGCGGCACGCGGGGCAGGGCTCCTCGGCCATGTACTCCTCGTACTGTGCCTTGACCGCATCGGAGGTGCTCTCCTGAAAACGCCGCTCCAGGGTCGGAATGACGCCCTCAAAGGCGGAGGAATAGGTGGCCGGGCCCCTGGAGGACTGATAGGTGATCTTCAGCTTCTCCTCGCCCGTGCCGTAGAGCACGGCGTGCATGGCCTCCTCGGAGAAGTCCTTCACCGGCGTATCCAGGGTGAAACCGTACCTCTCCCCGAGGGCCGACAGGAACTGGGCGGCCACGCCGCTGTCCTCCTTGGTGTTAAAGCCCATCGCCACCAGGGCGCCCTGGCGGATGGAGAGATCCTTGTTGGGGAAGATGGCATCCTCTGAAACCTTCATCAGGGTGCCGAGGCCGCCGCACTCGGGGCAGGCGCCAAAGGGGCTGTTGAAGGAGAACATGCGCGGGGCCAGCTCCTCGATGGAGATCCCGCAGTCGGGGCAGGCATAGTTCATGGAAAAGAGCAGCTCGCCCCTGTCAAACAGGTCCATGATCACAAGGCCCGCGGCCTGCTTTGTGGCCGTCTCAATGGAGTCCGCCAGGCGCTTCTGGAATTCCCTTCCATCCCGCACGATCAGGCGGTCCACCACGAGCTCAATGTCGTGCCACTTTTTCTTGTCCAGCTGCGGCGTGTCATCCAGCTCGTACATGGTGCCATCGATGCGCACCCGCACAAAGCCGGACTTCCTCGCATCCTCCAGGATCCTGTTGTGCTCACCCTTTTTGTGGCGTATGACCGGGGAGAGCACCTGCATCCTTGTGCCCTCCGGGTACTTCTGCACGGCATCCACCATCTCATCCACGGTCTGCTGGCGGATCTCCCGCCCGCACTTGGGGCAGTGGGGCACGCCCGCCCTCGCCCAGAGCAGACGGAAATAATCGTGGATCTCGGTCACCGTGCCCACCGTGGAGCGCGGATTCCGGCTCGTGGTCTTCTGATCGATGGAGATGGCCGGGGACAGACCCTCGATGGCGTCCACGTCCGGCTTGTCCATCTGCCCGAGAAACTGCCTGGCATAGCTGGACAGACTCTCCACGTACCGCCGCTGTCCCTCGGCGTAGATCGTATCAAAGGCCAGAGAGCTCTTGCCGGAGCCGGAAAGGCCGGTCATCACCACCAGCTTGTCCCGTGGAATGGTCACGTTCACATTCTTCAGATTGTGGACCCTCGCACCGCGAATGAGGATCTGGCTCACCTTGCTGTTCAGTTCACTCATGAAATCGGTTCTTCCTCCAAGGTTAGTCTGCCGCTTCGAAAACCCTGTCAAAGCCTGAGGATGTTATCACGCTTTCCCATGGCAGGCAAGTGAATTGACCGGAGAGAGAGGGCGGCGTATACTGTGCCGGATGTGCCCCCGGGCACCTGAACCATACGCTGAAAAAAAGGAGTCCTGTCCTATGCTTCGCCGCCTTCTCGCTGCTTTCATGACGCTTATGTTCCTCTTCCTCACCGCCTCTGCGATCGCGGATGCACCCGTGCGCGGCTGGGACAAGGATGAGGGCTATCAGTATGTGCTGGCCGGTTCCTACCCTTATGAGAAGGACGGCACCGAAGCCCCGGTCCTCTGGCGCGTGCTGGAGGTGAAGGACGGGAAAGCCCTGATGATCACCGAGTACACCATTGACCTCCTTCAGCCCATCCTGGTGGAAACCAAGGCGGAGTACCAGGCGGAGCAGAAGCGCAAGCCCAAGAAGTACCGTCCGGACGCCATCGACGAGACCCTGATCCCCGTGTGGCTGGGTGAAACCCTCTGGCCCCGGCTGATCGGCGACGACCCCATCGGGGAGGCCTTCGTGGGCGGCGGGGACAGTGAGATCTTCAACCGCCTGTTCATCCTCTCCACGGAGGACTGGACGCGCTGGGAGGATTTCGGCGTGCACAAAACGGCCTCCGATATGCCCAACAAGGCCCGCATCGCCTATGTGACGCCCTACTGCGCCGCGCAGAAAATGTACTCCTGGTCCACCCGCATCTCCACCTCCGAGGTCTTCAAGAAGACCGGCGTCAACTATACCGGTTCCGGCTACTGGGTGGCCACCTTCCGGCCCAACGTGGGCTGGATGCAGATCGTGGGCATCAACGGACACCTGTCCTGGGCCAGCGTCACCCGCGCCAACGTGGGCGTGCGGCCGGCGGCCATGCTGGACCTGAGCATGGTGGACATCCTCTCCGGCAGCGGCACCCAGAAGGACCCCTTCGTGCTCGCTGCGGCCGAGTAAACCCCCGTCCATTGACAGTTTTCTTCGATTCTGGCAGAATGTCCCCGCTGCCTGGAAGCGGAGAGCCCGCACAGGTGCAGGCAATACCGAGATAAGGAGATTACCAAGAGAGATGCGTCTTTGATTTTCTGCTCATGACACCCGGCAGGGTGCAGCTGCAATTGCTCCCATTTTGGGCTGGTGCATATTATTGTGCCTTGCCCTTCCCTGGGCGTTTTTTGCGCGCGGCAGAAAATCCGGAGGCGGTCTCTCTTTTTGCGTGCCTGTTTTTCTGCGCCCTCTGCCCTGCCTGATTTTGAGATCCTGCTTGCGAGGCAGGATCAGACAGCTTTGGAGGAACATACTGCATGCAAATTCAGATCCACGATCTCTCCTTCACCTACGAGGGCGGCTGGACGCCCGTCTTCGAGCACCTGAGCCTGTCCATCGACACCTCCTGGCGCCTCGGGCTCATCGGACGGAACGGCCGCGGCAAGACCACCTTCCTGCACCTGCTGGACGGCTCTCTGCCGGGCGGTCCTTCCCTGCCGCTCTCCCCGGTCTACTTTCCCTTCCCCGTGCCATACCCGGAGCTCTGCGCCATGGACCTCGTCCCCTGCATGGACCCGGAGACCCCGCTGTGGCGCTTTGAGCGGGAGGCAAGACAGCTGCGCCTGGAGGAAAGGCTGCTGAATCAGCCCTTTATGCACCTCAGCCGCGGCGAGCAGACCCGCGTGCTCCTCGCCCTGCTCTTTGCCAGGGAGGACGTCTGGCCCCTCATCGATGAGCCCACGAACCATCTGGACGCAGATGGACGAAGGGCCGTCGCAGAGTACCTGAAACACAAGCCTGGTTTCCTTCTTGTCTCCCACGACCGTGCCTTTCTCAACGCCTGCCTCGACCACGTGATGAGCCTGAACCGGTCGGATGTGTGGGTCATGCAGGGG
Source organism: Clostridia bacterium (assembly GCA_017460395.1). GTDB lineage: Bacteria > Bacillota > Clostridia > Christensenellales > Aristaeellaceae > UBA2943. Next base: position 3,950 of record JAFUBA010000173.1, read on the forward strand.
AATTTCGACACCTTTCAGGCCAGGATGGACCTGCAGACGCAGACGGAGAGAGCGAAACACAGGTCGCTTGAGGGAGAGATCCGAAGGCTCGAGGCGAGCGCCAGGCAGGCCGAGAGATGGAGCCAGCGGGCGGAGACGGGCAAGTTCCATGTCGCATCTTCCGAGCAGGCCGCCTTGGATCGCGGTTTCGTGGGTGCCAGGGCCGCAGCCTCCATGAAGAAGTCGAAAAACACCCTCCGGCGCCGGGAGGCGGAGCTGGAGGAGAAACAGACGCTTCTGAAAAACGTGGAGCACGAGGCGGAGCTTCGCCTCGAGCCGCTCAGGCATCCAAAGGATGTGCTCATCTCCCTCCAGGGCGGGCAGATCCGCTACGGCGACCGCGTGGTCGCAGACGGGATCCGCCTTGAGCTCCGCCAGGGGGAGTGCCTCGCCGTCTCCGGGCCAAACGGCTGCGGGAAGAGCAGCCTCCTCCACTCGATTCTGGGGACGTCAGGCGCCCTTTCGGGCGATCTTCGCCTGGCCCCGAACCTCATCTTCTCCTCCCTTCCCCAGACCACCGAACACCTGATGGGATCCATCGATGAGCTGGCGGAGGAGTCACACATTGACGGCACCCGGCTCCGGGCCATCCTCCGGTGCATGGGCTGCGGGCGGGAGATCTTTGAAATGGATCTGCAGCGCATGTCCGAGGGTCAGCGCAAAAAGGTCATGATCGCCCGTTCCCTCTGCATCCCGGCCCACATCTATGTGTGGGACGAGCCGCTCAACTTCGTGGACGTCATCAGCCGCATGCAGCTGGAGCAGCTGATCTGCGACTTCCGGCCCACGATGCTGCTTGTGGAGCACGACAGGAGCTTTCTCGAAAACATCTCAGCCCGCATCGTCCCCCTCCCCGCGCATGACGCCTGACCATGATTTGATTTCTGCGCTCTGTTTTTTTCGTGACTCCTGATTGAAAATCGGCATCCGCCCGCGTATAATAGGCTCAACCGTTCGATGTCTGGCAGCGTTTTCAAAAGATCATCCGCATTCCTTTGGGCACCCATATCCGTGTCCCATGGGCAGCCATAGAGCTTTTCCGGCGCCGGCCCGGCCCCGAACCGAAATCCCAATCTATTTTGCAAGGAGGTTCCCTGTGATGAAAAAGCTTCTCAGTTTCGTCATGGCTCTGGCGATGGTCCTCTCCCTGTGCTCCTTTGCCGGTGCAGAGAGTGACTACACCATCCGCATCTACTCCAACTCCAACTCCCCTGAGCGCACCACCTGGCTGATCAATGCGGCCAAGGA
>JAFUBA010000020.1 GCA_017460395.1 Clostridia bacterium
CGGCAACGGAGTCCCTGGCGTCTGGCACGATCTCCATCCTCGAGGGCACGCTGAGCAGCGGAGCCGGGCAGGGGATTGCATCTGGCTTCGTGTCCGGCCTCCAGGGCGGCCTCGGTTCGGGGAACCTTTCTGGCGCGGCGACTGCCCTTGCCTCCGGCGCGGTGTCGAGTGCGAGATCTGCCATGAGTGCGTCCCTTGGGAGCTCCATCGGGGCGATGTTTGCAGGCGGCGTCGCCTCCGGCATCCGGAGCGGCCTTGGGCTCGTCTCTGCCGCCGGCAGCGCGCTCGGGAGCGCCGCGGCGGCCGCCACGAGGAGCACGCTGAAGATCCACTCGCCCTCCAGGGTCGGCATGGAGATCGGCGGCTTCTACACGGAGGGCCTCGTCTCCGGCATGGAGAAGGGCCTTTCGGACCTTCAGGGCGCGGCCGCGAGGGCCGCGGGGCTCCTGGCCCGCGAGAGCAGCGCGCAGCTGCATTTGCAGGTGCCGGAGAACACGGGAATTCGCATGGAGAAGGAGTCGGCCGCGCAGATCGCGGAGGCGGTGGCGCAGGCCGTGAGGGTGCAGCTTCTGGACCTTGGACTCCAGGGCCAGGGGCAGACGCGGCAGGACAGCAGTGCCGGCGCGCGGGAGGTCGCGCAGATCATCTCGGACGCCCTCTCCCAGGTCCAGGTCCGGATGGACTCGGAGACGGTCGGCACCCTCGTGGCGCCCACCGTCTCGGACGTGATCTCCAGGGGCTCGAGGGAGCGGCGGTTTGATCTTTGAATGTCCCATTTCCCGGGAAGTGTTCATATATGCCCTGCCCCGTGGCCAGGGGCGGGGCCCGCACCGAAGGAGACAGGGAAGGGAGGTGAAGCATGGAAGGAAGCTATGAGGTACCGAGACTCTCGGCCGCGCAGGTGGCCAGGTGTTTCAGGATCTGCACGGAGCCGGAGGGGGACGACTACCGGTGCATGGACTGCCCCTACGACCATCCGGGGGCCGGGCGCGGCATGTGCCCCGCGATGCGCGGGGATGCCTGCTATTACCTGGAACGCCAGGCGGACCTGGAGGACGAGGGCGTGATCTGATGGGGCCTCCACCCCCCCGGGCGGCGGTACACCGGAAAACCGCCCGGGGGCGAGGGGCCAAAAGAAAAAAAGAAAGGCGGGATGCGGCACGAGGTACGAAGGGGGCATCATGGACAATGGCCGGGAGATTCCGGGCCGGCACGGGAACAGGAGAAGGTTTCTCGACTGTTACCTCAATGGCAGAAGCCTTACGGAGGTGGACGAAAGGATCTTTCTTGTGAACGTGGAGGAGACGCCGAAGGAGGAGTGCCAGACGGCGAGCTATGCGAGGTTCGACGGGCAGCGGATCATGGCGCGGCGAAGGCTGAGCCTTGAGATCACGCTGACGCTGATGCTGAAGGAGTGGGACCCGGTGCGGCGATCTGCGCTGATGGCCAGTGTGTATGCCTGGGCCGGGTCCTTTCAGGGCGTGCAGGGGCTGCAGCTCTCGTCAAGGCCGGGCCAGGTGCTTCTTGGCAACATGACGGCCCTCCCGGTCACGGAGTACCAGAACTGGGCGAGGACCATGCAGCTGAAGTTCACCTCCTCCTACCTGCCCTTCTTCCAGGGGGAGGAGGCGGAGGCTTCTGACCTCGGGGACGGCACGTATGCCATCTCGCCCGGGGGGAACGCGGAGTGGTGCTACCTCGGCGGCGAGATCCGGAACATCGGGGACACGGCCGTGAACACCGTCCAGGTGGAGACCATGGAGGGCGGGGAGACGCTCTCTCTCATGCGCTTTGAGGGCCTGGGGCTTGCCCCCGGCAGCGTCCTCAGGATCTCCTACACCCCGGAGCAGTTCCTGCGCCTTCAAAAGGGCGGGGTCAGCTGCATGGGCGCCCGCACAGCAACGAGCTCAGATGACCTCATTGTCCCCTGTGGGCGGGAGAGCCGGATCCGGGTGACAGGGGCCTCCGGCCTTGTCTGCACCTTCTCCGCCCGTGGACTCTACAGGTAGAATAACTAATAAAAATAAACAATCTATTTCAAAAAGCAACAATATCCAGAATAGATGGAGGACAGCATGGATATGCAGGAAGTGAAGCTGCCGCGGCACCTGAACCGGCAGCTGCAGGAGCTGGGTCGGGTGCATCCGATCCGGCTCCAGCTGAAACTGAACATGGTGCCCCTGAGCACCGCAGAGATGGAGATCGCACTCCGGGACATGGACGTCCAGGTGGGCGATTTTTTTGAGCTCTATTCTGTCCAGGGGAGCGCGGGCATCTTCCGGGTGTCAGAGATCAGAAAGAGCGTGAGCTCCGGCCGCGAGACCGCGAAGATCTACATGGAGCACGCCCTGGTGACCCTCTCTGACAGCCTGCTCTTTGGTTACCACGAGCTGGGCGGGGAGTCGATGACCCTCTACCAGGTGATGGACTGGATCCTGGAGCGGCAGCCGGAGGGTCAGGTCATGTGGGTGCGGGACCTGGCGGTCCCGGTGGATGACAGGATCCGGGCCTACTTCAGCTACAGCTTTGAGAACGAGAACCTCCTGACGGCGCTGGTGTCGCTGGCAGAGCCCCTGGAGGAGCAGTATGTCTGGCACACGGACATGAGCGTGTTCCCCTGGAAGCTCTCGCTGAGGCGGCTCGATACCCACAGGGAAGCGGCCTGCGAGTGCCGGCTGCACCGGAACACCATCCAGGGGCAGGCGAGGATGGACCTTTCGGAGCAGATCACCCGGATCTATCCCCTTGGGTACGGGGAGGGTGTGGACCAGCTGACCGTTCGGGACGCCGTCGTGAACGGGGACAAGTACGGGAAAACGTACATTGAGGACCCGGAGGCCGTCCGCAGATGGGGCGTCCTGCAGGCCGTGTACACCGACCGGACCATCTCGGAGGCCACGACCCTCTACGCCCAGGCCAGGCGCATCCTGAATGCAAAGAAGGACCCGGAGCTGAAGCTGGAGCTGACGGCGCAGGAGCTCAGCCGCCTGACGGGAGAGGACTGGGACCGGCTGACCCTCGGGCGCGTGTGCAACGTGCACCTCGGGGAGGGCGGGGTCTTCACGGAGCGGATCATCGGGCTGAACTTCCCCGACGTCTACGGGAACCCCACAGATGTTCGGCTCACGCTGTGCAACCGCTTTGACACCGCGGAGGACGCCATCGCGGGGCTGACGCGAAAGACCGCCATCTCGGAGCTCTCCAGCCAGGGGGCACCCAGCGAGTACTGCATGCACTTCGGGGACAACTGCGATGCGGGCCATCCGGCGACGCTGAGCTTCTTTATCGACTCCGACGCCGTGCACGTGAACCGGGTGAACGGGAAGTTCCAGGTCAAGCCCTTCCGCGGCTACACCTCATCCTCCTCCGGGGGCGGCGGCTCCGGCAGCATCTCCATCTCCGGCGTCTCCACCACCGTCGAGATCCCCTCCACCACCCAGCAGACCGGCTACAACGCCGGCGGGGCCGCGGAGGGGCGGCACTATCACAACATCCAGACTGTGGCACAGACGCTGCCGGTGGTGATCTCGGATGCCAAGATGCAGGGCGCCTTTCAGGTGCAGGACCACACCCATCCGACGGTGTACGGGATCACCGAGCCGGGCCTTCAGGACAGGAGCGTGACCATCCAGATCGACGGGGTGGAGCTGCCTGCCTCCGCCATCTCCGGCGGCACCTTCGATGCCACCTCGTATCTTGCAAAGGATACGGGCGGCAGGATCCTGAGAAACACCTGGCACACCATCTCCTTTATCCCAAAGGGCCTTGCCCGCATCGAGGCGGACCTGCACGTGCGGACCTTCATCCGCTCGCTCACAGGGGCACTTCTGTGAAAGGAGGCAATGTACAACATAAAGACTGACAGAAAGAAAACTGACGAAAGGAAGTGGACACATGAGAGTCAAGGTGGAACATCAGGCGATCTCCTCGGAGCACAACACGATCGCCGAGGGGGCCGTCGGGTTCACCACGCTGGACTTTGAGTTTTCCCACGACTGGGACAGATTCATCAAGTTCGCCCAGTTCACCCAGAAGGGCCGCACCCACAATGTGATGCTGGTGGATAACACCTGCCACATCCCGTCCGAGATACGCTCCGGCATGGTGCACGTAAACGTCGCGGGCATCACCCCGGACAGCCACGACCGGGCCTGCACGGCCTACCTGGCGCTGAACATCCAGAAAAACGGGATGCCCTTCAATCCCCGCACCCAGATCCCGCCGGGTCATCTGCCGCCGCCACCGCCCCCGGAGCTGCCCTTGCCCTGGCACGGGAATGGCTCCGGCGGCCCGGAGCTTCCGGACGGCGGGAGTCTTTACACCGAGCTCACGCGGACGATCCAGGAGGCGATCCGCGGCGGCAACGGGCTGGTCATTGACCCGGAGCTGCAAAAGCCGAATCAGGCCGCGGACGCGAAGGCCGCCGGTGACCGGATCCGGGCCCTGGAGGAGGCATGCGGGAAGGACCGGCAGGAGCAGCAGGATGCTGTCTCCAGCATCCGTGCCTGGGACCGGGACCAGGAAAAGCGGATTGTGGATCTGGAGGAGGCCCTGAAGGGTACCGGCGAGCAGGTGGAACGGGGCCTTGAGACCCTGGAGGAAACCCGCAGTCAGCTGAGCGGTCTCCTCTCCGCGCCCCAGGCGATCCTGGGCGCCCAGGAGCAGCTGAAGGCGCTGGAGGAAGGCGCAGAGGCGGCGTCCATGGAGCGTGACACGCTCCGGGCGGACCTTGGCACGGTGCGGGAGGACACGGAAGCGCTGCGCGGCCGCGTGGACACGCTGGAAGCGAAGGGCGCGGAGACGGAGGACGCGGTCCGCCGGCAGGGGGCGTCACTTGAGAATATCGAGGGCACCGTCCGGGAGCTCTCCGGGACCGTAGAAGGTCTCGGGGACGGGCGCGAGACGCTCCTGAGGCGCATGGAGGCCGCCGAGAAGGGCGTGCGCGACATGCACCAGGAGATGATCCACGTCCAGGACGATGTGACCGCGGCCGAGAAGACGGTGGCGGCCTTCGGGAAGAGCCTGGAGGCGGTCAAAAACCTTGCCGAGGACGCCATGGGCGAGACCGGCCAGACCTCGGACCAGCTGAGGGACACGAGGCGCATCGTCCTCGAGATCCGGGACCACACCCTCGGGGAGATGCAGGGCACCGAGGAGGACCTCCTGAGGAGAATGGAGGCGGCAGTACGGCGCATCAAGGGGGCGGAGGACCGGCTCCAGGAGGCGGAGGGCTTCCGGGAGGAGGCCGGGCGGCAGCTCTCGGACCTCTCCACCGCCATGGTCTCCACCACGGTCCAGGTCCAGGGCCTGGAGCAGCGGCTCCGGCAGGCGGAGCAGGGCGGCGGGAAGGGATGCGATGGCTGCAGCCCGGGAAAAGGCATGATGACCGAGCTCGCGGCCCTGAAAGGGGAGCTTTATGCTGAGATCCAGGCCCTGA
>JAFUBA010000174.1 GCA_017460395.1 Clostridia bacterium
GCCGATGCCATCCAGGGAATCAATGTATTCCTCCACTTCCTCCGTCAGGAAATCGGGCATGGTGATGGTACGGTTGCTTTTTTCGGTCTTTGGTGTCGTGATTCGATCCTCACCGCGTATCCGCTGGTATGATTTGCTGATCGTGACGGTACCCTTCTCCAAATCGAAGTCCGCAGGAGTCAGGGCCAGCAACTCGCCTTCCCGCATACCGCACCAATACAGCAGCTCGAAGGCATAGAAAGACTTGGGCTTATCCATCATGGCATCGGCGAATTTCAGGTATTCTTCCTTCGTCCAGAACAACATCTCCCGGGACTTCTTTTTCCCCAACGGCCCGGCCTTCCGACAGGGGTTTTCCCGGAGATTGTAATACTTCATGGCGTGATTGAAGATGGCTGTCAGCTGGTTCTGCACGGTACGGAGATAGACGGGAGAGTAAGGCTTTCCATCCTTGTCCCGGAACCGCAGCATCTCATTCTGCCAGGTCATGATGATCTGCGGCGTGATGGCGCACATCTTCAGCCTGCCGAAATAGGGAAGCAGCTTGGTGCGGATGATATGTTCCTTGGTGCTCCAGGTGTTTTCTTTCAGCCGTGTCTTCATATCCTCGGTATAATGCTCCACAAAGCTGGCAAAGGTCATGTCCAGATCCGCCGTCACCTTGTTCATCTGCTCCCGTTCCCATGCCTGAGCTTCATGCTTGCTGGCAAATCCTCGCCGCGAACTCTGCTTCTGCTCTCCCGTCCAATCGGTGTAGCGGTAGATCACTCGCCAGGTATTGGTCTTATTGTCCTTATAGACACCCATCCTGCTGCGCCTCCTTTTCCGGCGTCTTTCCTGCGGTACGTTGAAGAAGATACTCCCGACTGATCCGACCGGCGATGGTGAGAAAGCCCTGGGCTTTCAGCTCCTGATTCAATCGGTGAATGACCTTATAGGCATGGGAGGTTGAGATGTGCAGGAGCTGGGCTGCCTCCAGCGCAGTCAGAAATACACTTTCACTCATGAGCTCGTCTTTTTCCGATTTCATATTGATTCTCCTAAACAAATCTGTTATACTGCTCCTATCTTGCTGAAAGGGGACTTTTCCATGGCCAATGGTGAACGCATTCGTCATTTCCGCAAGCGCATGAAGATGACGCAGCGATATTTGGGGCAGCTGCTGGGCTTTCCGACCAATTCTGCCGACGTGCGCATGGCGCAGTATGAATCCGAGGACCGGAATCCGAAGGCGGATCTGACGGCGCAGATGGCGTCGATATTCGGCGTTTCTCCCCATGCCATCTCAGTGCCGGATATTGATTCCTACGTCGGCCTCATGCACACCCTTTTCACTCTGGAGGATCGGTACGGCCTGTATGTGGAGGAATCTGAAGGCGATGTCTGCCTGCGGGTCAATCTCCGTGAAAATCAGCAGGCAGCGGAGCTTCACCGGATGCTGTACGAATGGCAGGCAGCGGCTATCGCGCTGAAGAAGGGCGAGATCACCCAGGAAGCCTATGACCAGTGGCGTTACAATTTCCCCGATGGCGACACCACCCGGCGGTGGGTGAAAGTTCCGTCCCAGGGCTTGATGGATGATCTGGTTGCCGGACTTCAGGACAATCCAGACAGCGATCATGAATGACACCTCCATCCTTCCGAAAATTGCATAGAAATAGGGCTAACTGATTCTTAACAAAATCAGTTAGCCCTTATTTTCGGAATGATGGATTTTTGTTGCCAAATTGTTGCCACTCGGAACTTTGACCGCCCGGAAACCCTTATTTTATGCGGGTTTCGGGATCTTGGTCATTATTCCCACTCGATACTGGCCGGCGGTTTGGTCGTGACGTCCATGACCACCCGGTTCACATGCTTTACCTCATTGACAATCCTCGAGGACACCGTAGTCAGCACATCATAGGGAATTCTCGCCCAGTCAGCTGTCATGAAGTCATCCGTCGTCACAGCACGGAGCGCTACCGTATAGTCGTATGTCCGCTCATCACCCATAACACCCACACTCTGAATACCGGTCAGCACGGTAAAATACTGGTTGATTTCCGTGTCCAGCCCTGCCCTTGCAATTTCCTCGCGGAAAATGGCATCGCTTTCCCGTACAATTTCGGCCTTCTCCGGCGTCACCTTCCCAATGATTCGAATTGCAAGGCCCGGTCCCGGGAACGGTTGGCGCCAGACTAGCTCCTTTGGAAGCCCCAGCGTCTCTCCCAGCTGCCGCACTTCATCTTTGAACAGCATCCGAAGTGGTTCAATGAGCTCGGTAAATCCAAGCTTTTTGGGCAACCCACCCACATTGTGATGGCTCTTGATCACCGATGCATTCGTCCCCTGACCGCTCTCGATCACATCTGGATAGATGGTTCCCTGTGCAAAGTAATCCAGTTTTCCAAGTTTCCTGGCTTCCTTGCGGAACACGCGGACAAAGTCTCGCCCGATGATCTTTCGCTTTTTCTCCGGGTCTTTTGCATGTCTGAGATCTTTGAAAAACCGCTCTGACGCTTCCGAGCGCACAAAGCGCACCGGGAAGAGGTGACTGAACACCTCACAAACCTGTTCGCTCTCGCCCTTTCGAAGGAGCCCATGGTCCACAAACACACACGTCAGCCGGTCCCCGATGGCACGGTATATGAGGGCTGCAGCGACGGAAGAATCCACGCCTCCGGAGAGGCCCAGCAGTACCGTTCCCTTCTCGCCGACCGCCTCACGGATCTGCTGTACAGCTGACTCTGCATAGTTCTCCATCGTCCAGTCCCCGCGGCATCGACAGATGTTTTTGAGGAAGTTGTCCAGCAGCTTTCTGCCCTCTTCCGAATGCGTCACCTCCGGATGGAACTGAACACCGTAGATGCGCTTTTCCTCGCAGGCAAAAGCCGCGATCTGGCAGTTGTCGGTATGCGCGATGGAATGAAAGCCCTCCGGGCAGGCATAGACCTGCCAGGTGTGGCTCATCCAGCACTGGGATTCCGTGCTCATGCCCTCCATGAGCCCATCCTCTGCATCCATGGTCACCCGGATCCGCCCGTATTCCCGTTCGGTGGCCCGCTCCACGCGGCCGCCCAGCAAGTGTGCGGTCAGCTGCATGCCGTAGCAGATGCCAAGCACCGGGACCCCCAGATCGTAGATCGCAGGATCTATCATCGGGGCATCTCTGTCCATCACGCTGGATGGTCCGCCGGAGAGGATGATGCCGCATGGTTCCTGGGTGCGAATGTCTTCAATGGGTGCCGAGAAGGGAATGACCTCCGAATACACCCTGCACTCGCGGACACGTCTTGCAATGAGCTGTGTATACTGACCACCAAAGTCCAGAATCAGGATTTTCTGCATGGACGGCTCCTTTTTTTCAAGATTGACTGAGTTTCTGTACTGCACGCCCGAAGGTCCGGAGCACGATGTGTTCTACCCGACGGGGAGCAACATCTTCTCAGGAAATCGCCGCTTTGTAAAGTGTTTTTTATACACCACTGGCGCCGTAGTTGCTCAGTACTCTTGCCGAGGGATCATCCACATTACACCCGGGCCAGTTCCTGTTTGGCATCCAGTAGTCCGGAATCATGCCGGCCTGTCCCAGATAAAACTGCTCAAACAGTTCCCTGTACAGAAGGCTCTCCTTCGTGAAGGGCGGGCGGTAGTCATACCCCGCAGCCTTTTCCCGAAATTCCTCCTCCGTGTAGGTTCTCTCGGCCAGTTCCTTCAGGTCATTGACCATGCTGTGCCCCACGGCATCCGAAAAGGCCGCCTTCTGCCTCCAGAGAATCTCATCCGGGAGTATGTGGTCCTCCGCAAAGGCCTTTCGGATCAGATATTTCCCCATATTGTGCCGGTTCATCTTCAACTCAGGATCAATGCTCATGGCGTAGCGCACGAACTTCAGATCTCCGAAGGGGACGCGCGCCTCAAGGGAGTTCACGGAGATGCATCGGTCAGCTCTGAGCACATCATAGACGTGCAGCTCCCTGATGCGCTTTTCTGCCTCCTCCTGGAAAGCTGCCGCATCCGGTGCAAAGTCCGTGTACTTGTATCCGAACAGCTCATCTGAAATCTCGCCCGTCAGCAGCACGCGGATGTCTGTGTGCTCATGGATCCATTTGCATACAAGGTACATCCCGATGGACGCCCGGATGGTGGTGATGTCCCAGGTGCCGAGCAACTCCACCACCCTCGGCAGCGCGTCCAGAACGTCCTTCTCGGAGATGATCACCTCCGTATGCTCGCTCCCGATATAGTCTGCCACCATCCTCGCATACTTGAGATCGATGGCATCCACGTCCATCCCGATGGCAAACGTCCGGATGGGTGCCTTCAGCATCTTCTGCGCGATGGCACACACCAGCGAAGAATCAAGGCCTCCGGAGAGCAGAAAGCCCACGGGTGCGTCCGCGTCCAGACGCTTTTCCACACCGTCCATGAGGAGACGGCGAAGCTTTGCGCAGACCTCCTCCTCCGTCTTCATGGTGAAGTATCCCACATACGCCGGATCCGCATACTGCACAAACTGCCCGTCCATCCAGTAGTGTCCGGGCGGGAACGGCAGGATTTCGCCGCAAAGGCCCAGAAGGTTTTTGGGTTCACTGGCAAAGGCCCAGCCGCCATCCGGCAGCCTGCCGTAATACAGCGGCCGGATCCCGATGGGATCCCGGGCGGCAATGAGTCTGTCCTGAGCAGCATCATAGAGGATCAGGGCGAACTCTGCATCCAGGGTCTTGAACATTTCCACGCCGTATTCGTGATAGAGCGGCAGGAGAATCTCGCAGTCTGACTGGCTCTGCAGCTCGTATTTGCTGAGCAGCCGGTCCCGCAGCGGGCGGAACCCGTACAGTTCCCCGTTGCACACCACCGCGTCTCCGCCCAGGTGAAAGGGCTGCATGCCCCGCTCGTCCAGCCCCATGATGGCCAGGCGGTGAAAGCCCAGATACCCGCAGGGGATCTCCTCAAACCTCGTCATGTCAGGCCCGCGGGAGATGGTTCTGTCAAAGCAGCTTTTCAGCGTATCCACCGGGATCCGTTTTCCTGTGACACCAAAGATTGAACACATAAAAAGGCACCTCCGCATTTTGGGCAGCATTCGTCTTTTGAATTTCAGGACGAAGGCCGCCTCTCCGTGGTGCCACCTGATTTGCTTCTCTGTCGGGCCCAGACAGGCCCCTGCGACGATAACGTGTCGCCCACGCCGCACCTACTGACTGCCCTGCAGCTTTCAGATTGGACTTGGAAGGGTTCTTCGCCGGGGGACCATACGGTATTCCCATCATCGACCGCTCTCTGAAATGATGCCGTGTCCGGGTACTTTGCTTCCGCAACGCTTTACGCTATGAAATTGGGCGCATTTTATCACCGGACTTTTTTGCATGTCAAGCAGTTTTCCGGAATCAGTACATGCAAAAAACAAAAATCCGCTATGCTCCGGAAGTTCAAAAAGCGCCATCAGTACACTGGAAAAACAATTTTTGATGTGATCATCCCCTTGACGTCCATACAGGCGGGTGCTAAGCTTTCCCCTGCAAGGCAAGGGAGCCGGGCAATGCCGGAACCCTTGTCTCTTTTTGTATATGTTGCCGCACAAGGCATGGAGTCATTGAGGAGGCGTCATTATGCGTCATTACACGAAGGAAGATATCATCCGGATGGTCCGCGAGGACGATGTGGAGTTCATCCGCATGCAGTTCACCGACATCTTCGGCCAGCTCAAGAATGTGGCCATCACCGCCAGCCAGGTGGAAAAGGCTGTCAACAATCAGATCATGATCGACGGCAGCTCCATTGAAGGGTTTGTGCGCATCAACGAGTCGGATCAGTACCTGCACCCCGATCTGGACACCTTCGCCATCCTGCCCTGGCGCCCTCAGCACGGAAAAGTCGCCCGGCTGATCTGCGATGTGTACAACCCGGACGGCACGCCCTTTGCCGGCGACCCCCGCGGGGTCCTCAAGAAGGTCCTGCAGCGGGCAGCCGATCTGGGCTATACCTTCAATGTGGGCCCGGAGTGCGAGTTCTTCCTCTTCCAGACGGACGAGCAGGGAAGGCCCACCACCAGGACCTCGGATGAGGCAGGTTACTTTGACCTGGGACCCCTGGACCACGGCGAGAGCACGAGGCGCGAGATCTGCATGACCCTCGAGCAGATGGGGTTTGAGATTGAGGCAAGCCACCACGAGGTGGCGCGAGGCCAGCACGAGATCGATTTCAAGTATGCAGATGCCCTGACCGCGGCAGACAACATCATGACCTTCAAGCTGGCCGTCAAGACCCTGGCCCAGAAAAACGGCCTGCATGCCACCTTCATGCCCAAGCCTGTCTTTGGCATCAACGGCAGCGGCATGCATACCAACATGAGCCTGATGAAGGACGGGAAGAACGTCTTTGCGGATCCTTCCGATGCCCGCGGCCTCTCCCGTGAGGCCTATGCCTTCATCGCAGGCCTGCTTGCCCACGTGCGCGGCATGGCCGCCATCACCAATCCCCTGGTGAACAGCTATAAGCGCCTGGTCCCCGGGTATGAGGCGCCCTGCTATCTGGCCTGGAGTGCCAGCAACAGAAGTGCTCTGATCCGCATCCCTGCCGCCCGCGGCATGGGCACCAGGGTCGAGCTGCGCTGCCCGGATCCCTCCTGCAACCCCTACCTGAACATGGCCGTGTGCCTTGCCGCAGGTCTGGACGGCATCGAGAAGGGACTCACGCCGCCGGATGAGGTCACCGACAACATCTTTGCCATGACCCAGAAGGAGCGCGAGGACAAGGGCATTCTCTCTCTTCCCGGCACGCTGCGCGAGGCCATTGACTGCCTGAAGGAGGACAGGGTGATCTGCGATGCTCTGGGAGAACATGTGCTGACCCAGTATGTGGATGGCAAGGAGAAGGAGTGGGACGCCTACAGGACCCACGTCAGCCAGTGGGAGATCCAGGAATATCTGGTCATGTACTGAGATTTTGGACTGCTGCCTGAAGACAGCTTCAGAAAAACGGAGGTGGAAAGAAGATGACACGCATCGTGATTGCAAGCGTTTCAGATGACGCAAGAGATCAGCTGTCGGGTCTTCTCTCCGCCTCCGGTTTTTCCGTATATCGCACATGCGCCTCCGGCAGCGAGGTGCGGCGGGCACTGCACGACTGCGATGACGGGATCCTGGTGCAGCTGAGCTCGCTGCCGGACGCTCTGACCGATGACCTTCAGTCAGACTTTGGAGACCACATCAGGATTCTCTTTATCGCCCGTCCCCCTGTCCTGGATGCATGTGAATCTCCATCCGTCTTTCGGCTTCCCCTGCCCTCCTCCATGCAGGCCATACAGGGGGCCGTGGATATGCTCAGCCAGATGCAGCGGATGGAGATGCCCCGCCGCATGAAGGAGGAGAAGGAGCTGGTGGACAGGGCAAAGCGCCTGCTCATGGAGCGGGAAGAGCTCTCGGAGCCTCAGGCGCACCGGGCCATGCAGCTGTACTGTATGTCCCATTCCATGAAAATGACCGACTATGCAAGACAGCTGCTCGGTGAGCGCAGGAGGCAGCCTTTATGAAAGATCAGCAGTATCCCCTGTACCATGAGGAGATGGAACATGACGCCTGCGGCGTGGGCGCCATCGTGGACCTGAACGGCCGCGCCACCCACCGCACCGTGGACCAGGCCCTGTCCATCGTGGAGCGCCTGGCCCACCGCGCGGGCAGTGATGCCCTCGGAACCACCGGCGACGGGGTGGGCATCATGACAGGCATCCCCCACGCACTCTTCGTAAGCTGGAGCCGGGAGGAAGGCGTGAGTCTCGGCGAGGACGGAGACTACGGCGTGGGCATGTTCTTTCTGCCGGAAGATGAGGTAGGCATGCACAGTGCCTGCCGTATTTTTGAATCCCTGGCCCTGTCCGAGGGCATGCCCGTCATCGCCTGGCGGGATGTTCCCTGCCACCCGGCGCAATTGGGCCCCGGCGCCAGAAGATCCATGCCGCGGATCCGCCAGTGCTTTGTGAGACGGCCGAAGGACCTTCAGCCCGGCCTTCCCTTTGACAGAAAGCTCTACCTCCTTCGCCGCACCTTTGAAAAACAGGACACAGACACCTACGTCTGCTCCCTGTCCAGCCGCACCATCGTCTACAAGGGCATGATGCTGGTATCCCAGCTCCGTTCCTTCTATGACGATCTGCAGGACGTGCTCTACCAGAGCCGTATGGCCCTGGTCCATTCCCGCTTTTCCACCAACACCTTCCCGTCCTGGAGCAAAGCACATCCTCAGAGGATGCTCCTTCACAACGGGGAGATCAACACCATCCGCGGGAATCATGACCGGATGAAGGCGAGGGCGGAGTTTGTCACAGACAGCGACATGCAGCAGGCGCTTCCTGTCATCCAGGACGGCGGCAGCGACAGCCAGATGCTGGACAACACCATGGAGTTCCTGGCAATGAACGGCATGCCCCTGTCCCTGTGCGGCATGATTCTGCTGCCGGAGCCCTGGCAGGGCATCCGTGTGGAGACGCCGTGGCGCGACCTCTATCGCTACTATGCCACCATGATGGAGCCCTGGGACGGCCCGGCGGCCGTACTGTACTCCGACGGCGACACGCTCTGCGCTTCCCTGGACCGAAACGGCCTGCGGCCGCTTCGCTGCGCCCTGACGGATGACCATCGCCTGATCCTCTCCTCCGAGGCAGGCGTGCTCTTTGAGGAGAGTGCTCACATCGTCCGCCGCTGGAAGCTGAAGAGCGGAGACGTGCTGGAGGCGGACCTCACAACAGGAAAACTCTATGAGAGCGAGGACATCAAGCGGCGCCACGCTGCCGCGCGTCCATATGGTGAATGGGTCAAAGGAATCATGCCCCTCAGGGATCTGCCGTCGCCCGGGCATATGGAAACGGCTTTCCCGGAGGGTAACCTCACATCCCTGCTTCTGGCCTTCCACCAGACATATGAGGGGGTGGAGGAGCACCTCCTGCCCATGGCACAGACAGGCCAGGAGCCCATCGGGTCCATGGGCGCAGACGAGCCGCTCGCCTGCCTTTCCAGGGTGCACCCGCCGCTGTCTGACTATTTCCGGCAGCGCTTTGCCCAGGTCACAAATCCGCCCATGGACGCCCTGAGGGAAAAGGTCAAGTGCGACTGTTCCATCTATCTTGGGGATGACGGGAACCTGCTCACGGACGGGCCCGACAACTGCACCGTGCTGGAGCTCTCCTCCCCGGTCCTCTCGGAGCCTGATCTGGAGAGGATCCGGGCCATTCAGCATCCCGCCTTCCGCGTGCGCACGCTGTCGCTGCTCTACGAAAAGGGCACCGCCCTGCGCACGGCCCTGCAGGACCTGTTTGACGCATGTGACGCCGCCTGCAGGGATGGGATCAACATCCTCATCCTCACGGACCGGGGCCTTGACGCAGAGCACCTGGCCATCCCATCCCTCCTGGCCGTGTCCGCCCTCGAGCAGCACCTGATCGCCATCCTCCGGCGCACGGCGGTCTCGGTGGTGCTGGAGAGCGCAGAGGTGCTGGACGTGCATCTGTTCTCCCTTCTCATCGCCTATGGCGCAAGGGCCGTGAATCCCTACCTTGCACACAGCACCATCCGGGATCTGTGCAGGCGTGGCCGCCTTTCGCTGAGCGAGGCAGACGCCCTTCAGAACTATGACAGCGCCCTCGTGCAGGGCACGCTGAAGATCGCCTCCAAGATGGGTGTCTCCACCCTCCAGTCCTACCAGAGCGCCCAGCTCTTTGAGGCTGTGGGCCTCGACCGGGATCTGGTGGAGCGCTGCTTCACCAACACCCCCTGTGTGCTCGGCGGCACGGGCCTTGAGCGGCTGGATGCGGACATCCGCTTCCACCACGAAAGGGCCTTCGGGCCCCGCGCGTCCTCCGTGCTCCCATCGCCCGGCATCCATCGCCTCAGGAGCGGGAAAGAGGCGGAAGAGCACCTCTACCGGCCGGACACCATTCACCTTCTTCAGAAGGCCGTGTGGAATGATGACATGGCGCTTTTCCGGCAGTATGAAAAGCTCGTGGAGGAGGATGGTCCCCGCACCATCCGCTCTCTCCTCACCTTCCGATATGAGAGCTGCAGACCCATCCCCGTCGACGAGGTCGAGCCTGCCAGCGAGATCGTGCGCCGCTTTCGCACCGGGGCCATGAGCTACGGCTCCATCTCCCGGGAGGCCCATGAGTGCCTCGCCAGGGCCATGAACCATCTGGGCGGGCGCTCCAACAGCGGAGAGGGCGGCGAGCTCCGGGAGCGGTTCGGGACGGAGCTGAACTCGGCCATCAAGCAGGTGGCCTCCGGGCGCTTCGGCGTCACGCGGGAGTATCTGCTCTCGGCCCAGGAGATCCAGATCAAGATGGCCCAGGGCGCCAAGCCCGGGGAGGGCGGTCACCTGCCCGGTGCCAAGGTCACCCCGTCCGTGGCCGCGACCCGCTGCTCCACCCCCGGCATCTCCCTGATCTCCCCGCCCCCGCACCATGACATCTACTCCATCGAGGACCTGGCGGAGCTGATCTACGACCTCCAGTGTGCCAACACAGAAGCCAAAATCACCGTCAAGCTGGTCTCCTCTACGGGTGTGGGCACCATCGCCAGCGGCGTGGCCAAGGCCGGCGCCGGCGGCATCCTGATCTCCGGCGGCGAGGGCGGCAGCGGCGCAGCTCCCCTGAGCAGCATCCATCACGCAGGCCTTCCCTGGGAGATCGGCCTGGCGGAGGCGCACCAGGTGCTGTGCCGCAACCGCCTGAGGGAAAAGGTGACCCTGGAAACCGATGGCAAGCTCATGTGCGCACATGACGTGGCCGTCGCCATGCTCCTTGGCGCCGAGGAATTCGGCTTTGCCACGGCGCCGCTTGTCACCATGGGCTGCCGGATGATGCGCGTGTGCCACCTGGGCACCTGCCCGTTTGGCATTGCCACACAGCGGGAGGACCTCCGGGCGCGCTTTCGCGGAAAACCGGAGTACGTGGAGCGCTTCATGCTATTTGTGGCGGAGGGACTGCGTGAAATCATGGCCCGCCTGGGACACCGGCACGTGGACGAGCTGGTGGGACGGAGCGATCTTCTCCGGGCCAAGCCCTCCTCGCCCCTCGATCTCAGTGACCTGACCGGCTTTTCCAGGAACACCCACGTGGAGCCAGCATCCCGCCACGACTTTCATCTCCAGGAGCGCATGGACGTGCGTATGCAGCAGGACCACGTCCACCTGATGACCACCGACCGCGCCTTTGGCACCACCCTGCGAGGCGCGCGCCGCGTGCAGGCACAGGGCGTCGGCGGCCAGTCCTTCGGCGCCTTCCTGCAAAACGGCCAGGAGATCACCCTGTACGGCGTGGCCAACGATTATCTTGGAAAGGGTCTGTCCGGCGGGACCATCGCGGTCATCCCGCCGCCCGACAGCACCTGGCTGGAGGAAAATACCCTCATCGGCAACGTGGCTCTCTACGGTGCCACCTCGGGCCTGGCCTGCATCGCGGGGCGCGCCGGCGAGCGGTTCGCCGTGAGAAACTCCGGCGCCACGTGTGTGGTGGAGGGCCTCGGGGACCATGGATGCGAGTACATGACCGGCGGTCGCGTGCTGGTGCTTGGCAGTGTCGGCGACAACTTTGCGGCCGGCATGAGCGGCGGCATCGCCTATGTGCTGGACGAGGACGGGACGCTGGGAAGCCATCTCAACCGGGGCCTCGCAAAAACATATGCCCTGACGGATGCAGGAATGGCGGAAGTAAAAAAGATGCTGGAGCAGCACGTCGCCCTCACCGCATCCCCGAAGGCCGCCCGGATCCTGCAGAATTTTGACAGCTATCTGCCCCTGTTTTCCATGGTGGTCTCCAGCGAATACCTTGAGTTTCTGAAAGGAGCGTGAGCGGCATGAAGACCGGATTTCTGGACATTCCCCGGGCGGAAGATCCCCTTCGGGACGCAAGAGAGCGCGTGCTGGATTTTGACGATCTTCACACCCGCCTGCCAGACAATGCCCGCTCCATGCAGGCGCAGCGCTGCATGAACTGCGGCGTCCCCTTCTGCCAGTCCGACTTCGGCTGCCCGCTCCACAACCTGATCCCGGAGTGGAACAGCCTCCTGGAGAAAGGGCTTAAGCGGGAGGCGCTGGAGCGGCTCCTTGTGACCGCGCCCTTTCCGGAGTTTACGGGCCATGTATGCCCCGCCCTGTGCGAGAAGGCATGCAACCTGGAATCCCACGCCACCACGAATCGGGACAACGAGCTCTATCTGATCGAGGAGGGCTTCCGGCATGGATGGGTAAAGCCGAACATGCCCGCCAGCCGCACGAAGCGGCGCGTCGCCGTCATCGGGAGCGGGCCCGCAGGCCTTGCCTGCGCCGATCTTCTGAACCAATTGGGGCACAAGGTGACCGTGATGGAAGCTTCCGACCGCCCGGGCGGCCTCCTCATGTGGGGCATCCCCAACATGAAGCTGCCAAAGGAGGTCGTAGCGCGGCGCATCCGCCTGATGGAGGAGGAGGGCATCACCTTTCAGACCTCCTGCCGGGCAGACCGGTCTGTGCTGCCCCAATACGATGCCGCCATTCTCTGCGGGGGTGCGAGGAAGCCCCGCACCCTTCCCCTCCCGCACATGGACGCCGGCGGCATCCATTTCGCCGTGGACTACCTGAGCGAGGCGACGCGTGCGCTCCTGGAAAAAAGGCCCTCCCGCCTGTCGGCAAAGGGTCTGCACGTCATCGTCGTGGGCGGCGGCGATACCGGGAACGACTGTGTCGGGACCGCGCTGCGGGAGAAATGCCGTGACATTGTGCAGCTGGAGATGCTCCCAAAGCCGCCAGGGACCCGCACATTGTCCAATCCCTGGCCCGAGTGGCCGCGCACGCTGCGCACGGACTACGGGCAGCTGGAGGCAGAAGCGATTCAGGGGCAGGACCCGAGAATCTTTGAGACGACGGTCAGCTCCATCGGAACGGACGAGGACGGCCACGTGCGTGAGGTCACCTGCGTCCGCGTGGCACAGAAGGACGGACGTCTCCTGCCCCAGGATGGTGCGGAGACTGTTCTTCCCTGTGATCTTTTGCTGATTGCAGCAGGATTCACCGGAGCCGATGCAGAAAATCTGTCTGGTTTTTCCCTGACCCCGGACGAGCGTGGTCGCCTGATGCCGCCAGGCGGCGGCCATCACCTCCGGGAGAACCTCTTTGCAGCCGGGGATATCCGCACCGGCCAGTCCCTCGTGGTCCGTGCCATCTCAGACGGACGGGATGCCGCGCGGGAGGTCGATGCCTGGCTGTCATCTCCGAAAGCAGCGTTTCCAGACGGCGAACCAGCATAAAGAAAGGAAATGACGTATGACCAAGTATATCTTCGTCACGGGCGGTGTCGTGTCCGGTCTCGGCAAGGGCATCACCGCAGCTTCCCTGGGACGGCTCCTCAAGGCCCGGGGCCTGAAGGTCGCAGCACAGAAACTGGACCCGTACATCAACGTGGACCCAGGCACCATGAGCCCCTATCAGCATGGGGAAGTCTATGTGACGGAGGACGGCGCGGAGACCGACCTGGATCTGGGCCATTATGAGCGCTTCATCGACGAGGACCTGAACCAGTTCTCCAACCTGACCACCGGCAAGGTATACTCCAACGTCATTCACCGGGAGCGCCAGGGCGGCTATCTCGGCTCCACCGTGCAGACCATTCCCCACATCACCGATGAGATCAAGCACTTCATCTACCGGGTGGGCGAGAAGACGGATGCGGACGTGGTCATCACCGAGATCGGCGGCACCATCGGTGACATCGAGAGCCAGCCGTTTCTGGAGGCCATCCGCCAGGTCGGCCTGGAGGTGGGGCGGGAAAACGCTCTCTACATCCACGTGACGCTCGTGCCGTACCTGAAGGCCAGCGGAGAACACAAGTCCAAGCCCACACAGCACTCCGTGAAGGAGCTGCAGGGCATGGGCATCTCCCCCGGCATCATCGTACTCAGGGTGGACGAGGAGATTACGGACGAGAGCATCTTCCAGAAGATCGCCCACTTCTGCAACGTGAAGCCCGACTGCGTCATCGAGAACATGACCCTGCCGATCCTCTACGAGGCCCCGCTGATGCTGGAAAAGGCAGGCCTTTCCTCCATCGTCTGCCGGGAGCTGGGCATCGAGGCTCCGGCACCTGAGCTCACGGAGTGGGTGGATATGGTGGAGCGCATCCGCCACCAGAATCAAACTGTGCGCATTGCCCTTGTGGGCAAGTATGTGCAGCTCCACGATGCATACCTGTCCGTCGCGGAGGCGCTGCATCACGCGGGCTATGCCCTAGACGCGCGGGTGGTGATCGAGTGGATCAACTCAGAAACGCTCCGCGAGGACCATCTTTCCTCTGTGCTCGGCCATGTCCAGGGCATCATCGTGCCCGGCGGCTTCGGTGCCCGCGGCATCGACGGCATGATTCTCGCCGCCCGCTATGCCCGTGAACACCACATTCCCTACTTCGGCATCTGCCTTGGCATGCAGATCGCGGTCATCGAGTATGCGCGCCACGTGGCAGGTCTGGACAATGCGCACTCCAGGGAGTTTGACGAAAACGCACCGTACCGGGTCATCGACTTCATGCCCGGCCAGAACGATGAGATCGACAAGGGCGGCACCCTGCGCCTGGGAAGCTACCCATGCCATCTGCAGGAGGGCACGGTGATCCGGCGCCTCTACGGCGCGGAAAACATTGCCGAGCGGCACCGGCACCGGTATGAATTTGCCAACGCCTTCCGTGACACCCTGGAAAAGGCAGGGCTCTGCCTCTCGGGCCTCTCCCCCGACGGCCGGCTCGTGGAGACGGTCGAGATATCGGAGGAACCGTTCTTCATCGGTGTCCAGTTCCATCCGGAGTTCAAGAGCCGTCCCAACCGGCCGCACCCCCTCTTCGTGGGCTTCGTAAAGGCTGCGCTGGAAAAGTAACCAGCAATAAGAAAGCGGGATCTCTGCCATTCATGCAGAGATCCCGCTTTCTATTGGCTTAATTCTGAATTTCATTTCCCTCGGTGTCCAGGAGCTTCTGGGCCACCAGATTTCCATTTTCATCGTACTCGCGCACCATAGCTGCAAAGCCGTCGGTGCTCATGACACTCTCGCCGTATATGCCCTGGTAGCTCTCGCCAAGACTGCGTCCCGCTTCGTCATACGTGTACGTCACGGAGGAATAGCCCTTCAGGCACGTGGTCGGGATATCCTGCTCGTCATAGTAGGATGCCCGCACAAGCAGGCTTCCGTCCCACTCGAGCCGCCGCACGGCATAGCCCTGGTCGCACGCCCTGGCGCTGCCGTCTGTATCCAGGAACCGTTCCCATGAGACCTGGCCGGTCGCAAGATACCTGCGCTGCACGCCGAAGGCTCCGGAGATCATCAGGGGATCGTCGTTTGTGTCAAACCAGGTTTCCTCGGCGATCCTGCCGTCCTGATCATAGATCCGTGCGACCCCGGCATAGCCAAAGCGGGACATGACGGCCTCGCCCCCGGCATTCAGATACTGCTCCACGGTCCTGTAGCCATTCTCCTCAAGGAACATCATCCCCTCATAGCCACCGGGCATCATGTAGGGATCTCCGTCCGCATTCAGGTAGAATTCCCTCAGGCCATCGCCGTCCGGGTATTCAAATCTGCGTCCATAGTAGCCGGCGGAGCAGCGGGTAAGCTGACCGTCCGCATCCAGGTACATTTCTGTGAGCAGCCTGCCGTTTTCGTCCCAGGTCAGGCGCCGCCCGCACCAGATATCGACGGTGGGTGCAACCTCGCCAAGCAGGTTCACATACATCTCCTGCATGCTCCTGCCCTGGTCATCCAGCGTCCGCCGGACGCCTGCATAGCCCAGCAGGCTCAGCATCGGCTGTCCGTCCAGATCCTGGTAGTACTCTTCCACCGCCCGGTCCTTGCTGTCCGGCACGATGACCTTCACAAAGTATCCGTCCCGGCACATGACAGCCTGTCCTGCCCGGTCCTCGTATCTCTCCTCGACCGCCAGATTTTTGTCGTTTCTGACGTAGAGAATGGAAGCGTAGGTTTCACCCTCAAACTCCGTCTTCTCCCCTGCCGGATCCAGGCGGTCGCGCCGTGCAACCTGCTTTTTGCTGTTGTAGGTGAGAAGGAAGCTGAAGCCGTCCCGCTCCAGGAGCTGTTCTGTCAGCGTGACACCCTTGTCGTTCACCGTGAGGACGCGGCTCACGTAGCCGCCATCCACCGTGTACGGTTCGCCCGCCTCATCGAGGTAGTGCTCCTCCAGGAGCACCTTGGCCTTCTGATACACGCGCCGGACCTGGCTGTACCCGTCCCTGCAGGGGATGAGATTCCCCTCCGCGTCCAGGAACTGTTCCTCGGACACATTGCCGAAGGAATCATAGGCCATGTTCCTTGCCACATAGGTGTTCCCGCTGGTGGTCGGGTTTCCGTCCACATCCAGCCAGGCCTCATAGACGGCCTGCTTCTGGTCGTTGTACCTGCGCTGGACCTCGGCATAGCCGCTCTTGCACAGCGTCCTGTATCCATCCGCGTCAAAGTAGATTTCCGTGAGCACATTGCCCTGATCGTCCAGTTCCCTGGATTTCGCCACATACTTCTGTGCAATCTCAAAGGGCACGTCGTCCTGGTCAAAGTAGGCCTCATAGGTCAGCTGGCCCTTTGCCTGATAGACCCGCGTCACCTTCTGGTACCCTGCCTTGCAGGCGATGGGGGCCCCGTCCGGTCCATAGTATTTTTCGAGCACGATGTTGGCAAACTCATCATATGCCCGCTCCACCCTGGCGTAGGTGTCCTTGAGGGGGATCAGGTTCCCTTCCTCATCCCGCCATTCCTCGGAGATGGCCTGCTTCTTGTCATCAAAGGTCTTGCAGATCTCGGCATAACCGGCGGTGGACTTCACCCGCTGGCCTTCGCCGTCCCAGTAGACTTCGGACAGAATGTTGCCCGCCCCGTCCAGGGTCCGGGTCTTTTTCACGTACCCGGCCGAGATTGCAAAGGGCTCGTCCGTGTCGGTGAAGTAGGCTTCCTCGATCAGCTGGCCCTTTGCCTGATAGACCCGCGTCACCTTCTGGTACCCCGCCTTGCAGGCGATGGGGGCGCGGTCTGCGCCGTAGTACCTTTCGAGCACGGTGTTTCCAAACTCGTCAAATGCCCGCTCGATCCTGGCATAGGTATCCTTGAGGGGGATCAGGTTCCCCTCCTCATCCAGCCATTCCTCGGAGACCGCCTGCTTCTTCTCATCGAAGGTCTTGCGGATCTCCGCATACCCGGAGGTGGACCTGACCCGCTGTTCCTCTGCGTTCAGGTAGACTTCCGACAGGATGTTTCCGTTTTCATCCAGGGTCCGGGTCTTTTTCACGTACCCGGCCGAGATCGCAAAAGGTTCGTCCGTGTCGGTGAAGTATGCCTCCTCCGTCAGCTGGCTCTTTGCCTGGTAGACCCGCTTCACCTGCTGGTACCCTGCCTTGCAGGCGATGGGGGCACCGTCAGGTCCATAGTAGGCTTCATAGTCCACATTGCCGAAGGCATCGTAGGTCCTGTCCACCGCGGCATAGGTATCCTTGAGGGGGATCAGGTCGCCCTGTTCGTTCCGCCACTCCTCATGGATCGCCTGGTTCTGCTCGTTAAAGGTCTTGCGGATCTCCGCATAGCCGGAGGTGGACATGACCGGCAGGCCATCGCCGTCCAGATACTGTTCGGAGAGGATATTGCCCTTTTCGTCCAGCACCCGGATCTTGGCAGCATAGCCCGCAGGAAGCGTGAACGGCTGCTCATCTGCATCAAAGTAGCGCTCCTCCAGGAGCTGGCTCTTTGCCTGATAGACCCGTGTCACCAGGTAGTAGCCCGCATTCCGTGCGATCTTCTCGCCAACGGTTCCGTAGCAGGCCTCCCAGGTGACATTGCCAAATTCGTCATACGTCCGCCTGATGGATGCAAAGGTGTCCTGGGCCGGGGTGGGATTGCCCGCCTCGTCGAAGTAGCTCTCCGAGAGGACCTGCTTTTTCTCATCGTAGGTGCGGTCAAGCTCTGCATAGCCGCTGGTGGTCATGACCCGCGCACCGGTGCCGTCCAGATAAACTTCCGACAGCATGTTGCCGTTTTCGTCCAGCACACGCTCTTTCGCGGCATAGCCGGCGGCAAGGGCGACGGGGGTGCCGTCCTGCAGGAAATATGCCTCCCGGATCAGCTGGCTCTTTGCCTGATAGACCCGCCGTACCTCCTCGTATCCCGCCTTGCAGGCGATGGTCTGCCCGTCCGGCCCGAAGTACTGCTCCAGCACCACGTTCCCGAATTCGTCATAGTCCTTTGTCACGGCCGCGTAGGTATCCTTGAGCGGAATCATGTGTTCCTGCTCGTCCAGGTATTCCTCAAAGACGACCTGCTTTTTTTCGTTATAGATCCTGCGGATCTCGGCATAGCCGGCGGTGGACATGACGCGCTGTCCC
>JAFUBA010000175.1 GCA_017460395.1 Clostridia bacterium
AGGTTCTGGACCGCCTCGGCCTCGGAGAACAGCTGGACCGCCATCCGGCCTCCCTTTCCGGAGGACAGAAACAGCGCGTGGCGATCGCCTCAGCCCTCTGCGCCGGGAAAGAGATCCTCTTTTACGACGAGCCGACCTCCGGCCTGGACCGGGGCGGCATGGAGCGCTTTGGGACGTTGCTGCGGCAGATGAAGGATAAGGTGACATCCGTCATCATTACCCACGATCCGGAATTGATTCTTCAGTGTTGTACACATATCCTTCATGTGGAAAACGGACGTATCCTCGGCTTTTATCCCCTCGACGATGAAGGTGTGGCTCGCATGCGCTGGTACTTCCTGTCCGAAAGCGAGGAAAGCACCTCTAAACGGCGGGAAAAGCTTGGCATGTTTGGTAAAGTCCTGCAATACGCAGGGCGTTTCAGGAAATTCACTTACTGGGCGGTCGCTTTTATGATCGCAGGGGCTCTCTGCAGTGCGGTACCCTATCTTGGTGTCTACAGCCTGATCGAGCGACTGCTGCAGAGGGAAGAAATGAGCGTTTCAGCTGTCTTTCCTGTGATTCTTGGAGTGCTGGGTTTCGGTGTCCTCTATGCGATCACCTATACCGTTGGTCTTCAGTTCAGCCATCGTGCAGCCTATCATACGCTGGAAAACCTGCGTGTGAGTCTGCAGGAAAAGCTGGAGCAGCAGCCTTTGGGAAATGTGCAGGAGTTGGGCACCGGCGCGGTGAAAAAGCTTTTTAACGATGATATCGAATCCATTGAGCTGATGCTGGCCCACGTGATTCCGGAGGGAATTGCCAATCTCACGGTACCGGCTGTGATCCTGCTGGTGCTGGTCGCGGTTGACTGGCAGATGGCACTATTGACGGTGATCTTGCTTGGCTTCGGATTTGCTGCCTCCCGGCAGATGTACTCGGTGGGCATGGACCGTATGGGCAGCTATTTTGCCGCGTCCAAGCGTCTCAACAACACCATCATCGAATACGTCTCCGGTATGGAGGTCGTTCGTGTGTTCAACAGGCAGGGAGAATCCGGAAGGCGCTTTGAGGAAGCTGTTGTCGGCTATCGGGATTTTGCCCTGGCCTGGTACAAAGTCTGCTGGCCATGGATGGCACTGTATGGGAGTCTCTTCTCCAATGTGGTACTTTACTCACTGCCGTTTGGCGCACTGATGGTTGTTCTGGGCTTCATGCCGCTCAGTCGCTACGCCCTGGCTCTGTGTCTGAGCTTTGCCGTAGGGCCGATGCTGATGCGGACTCTCGCCCTGATCGGTGCGATCCCGCAGGTGAACTTTAAGATACAGGCGCTGGAAAAGGCCCTGGACCGCCCTCCGCTTAAGACCGGAGATGAGACTTTTACAGGTGCTGATCACAATGTTCGTTTTGAGCAGGTGCGCTTTGCCTATAAGAGCGATGAGGTATTAAAGGGTGTATCCTTCACAGCCAGAGAGGGACAGATGACCGCCCTGGTTGGTGAATCCGGAAGCGGCAAGAGCACCATTGCAAGGCTTCTGAGTCACTATTACGACGTGAGCGCCGGAGAGATTACCATTGGCGGACAAAGCCTGCGGAATATGAGCCTGGACGCCCTTAACCGCGAGGTGGCCTATGTCTCTCAGGAA